>JACPDV010000176.1 GCA_016183835.1 Armatimonadota bacterium | reverse complement strand
GGCACGCGCGAGTCGGAGCACGAGACGACCACGGCGTAGGGTGACTGGCCGGCGGTCAGGGCCGCGCGGCGCGCCGGCGAGAGGTCGGGGCGCCTCGCCCGGCCGGTGGCGAAGCGGCCGTTGCCGGTCCTGAGCAAGGTCGCGGCGTCGGACGCGGTGACATCGTGAGCGTGCTCCTCCGCCCGCGATGGACGAACGATCCCGGTGAGCAGCAGACCCGCGACGAGGCCCAAGGCACCCGCCCGGGCTCCCCGGCAGCAGACAAGGCGATAAGCGCTTCGCATCTTGGCTCCAATGAGCCGCAGTATGGTGCGTGGGCGCGCTACGGCGCCTTGCCGAGCAGCACGAGCCGGTAGTCGAGTCCCGGCAGGTCCAGCCTGTACCCCGCGCCGGCCTTCGCCAGCGGCGTCCTGGCGGGCCAGGCGAGCGCCGAGCCCACCGGTACGCCGATGCGATCGCCGGCGAAGGTCACCACGCCGCTCCGCGCCTCGCGCGACACGTTCGCGATCACCGCCAGGGCCCGCCCGTCGGCCCGCTTGTAGACGCTGACGTACACGTCGGCCATGCCGTCCACCCGGGCCGGCGGCTGGGGATCGAAGTAGGGCAGGAAGTCGCTGTCCACGTAGCCGAAGGCGTCGAGCGCGTCGTACATCGCCTTGACGGGCTCGATGTTGCACCAAATCGGCCAGGGCTGCACGTCGTGGACCAGCAGCAGGCCCATCAGCCCGCGGGTGGGCTCCACTCTCGCCGCCTCTTCCTGGCTGAACTCCGGCAGGAAGAAGGGCTGGATGCCCCACTGCCGGCCCATGAACTCGGCGCGGAAGGTGTCGAGCGGCAGCAGGTCCAGGTATGAGTCCTTGACCCGGCCGCGGAAGTGCTCGCCGTCGAGATAGGCGTCTTCGTAGGCCAGGATGGGGATGGTCACCTTGCCCGACATGTGGGCCATCAGCCAGGCATCGGGCTTGCGCTCCTTGACGGCGGTGTAGAGCCGGCGGTACAGGTCACGGTAGGCGAGGATGGGGTAGGTGGGGTGCCAGCCCTTGTCGTCGAGCCAGCCGCAATCCCTCGCCGGTGGGCCGAAGCCGTAGGGGTGGGTGTTGTCGTGGTAGTAGCCGTCCAGCCCGTACCGCTCCATGAACTGGACATTCTTCCAGAGGATGAAGTCGGAGTAGCTCTTCGAGGTCGGGTTGATCTGCTCGAACACGGCGCCGTAGGCGGCCACGTCGCTGGAGCCGGAATCACCGCCGCCGGTGGTCCAGGCCTTCTCGAACCACGGCCACTCGGGCGAGGCGCCGCTGAAGAAGCTCAGGCAGGAGTAGGGGATGGCGTTGCGCTTCCCGTCGTGGATGGCCTTGACCCGCTTGTCGAACAGCTCGGGCGTGGTGGCCTGCGGATAGCCGTAGTAGCTCTGCGAGTCGGGGTTCGGCGTGGGCCAGAGGATGTCGATGTCGGCGCGCGGCGCGGGCGACATCCGCCGGCGCCGCCAGTCGCGCGGGAGCGGCTTGGCCGGGGTGGCCTGCAGACCGAAGCGGAAGGTCCACGGCTGCGGCGGTTTCTGGCCGGCGAGCAGGTTGAGGCGGAGCACGACCCGGCCGTTCTCGCGCACCACCTCGACGGCGTTGGGCGCGGCGTAGTTCGGCCACTGCTGCCCGGTCTCACAAAACCAGAACAGCCCGCGGTCGTTGTCGCCGAGCCAGTAGTAGGGGAGGAACGGGCTCTTGTCCACCACGCCGTCGCCGGCCGGCAGGTTGCCCGTCTCGCCGGCCCAGCTCGCCGCCCAGCGGTGGCGGTAGAGAGCCACCTCGGGCCGCAGCGGGATGTCCACGGTGACGGCTTCGAGCTCGTAGGCACCGGTCGGGTCGAGGGTCAGATCGAGCACGGTCAGGCCGTCGTACTCGGTGCGGGTGTGCGTCCGCAGGGTTGCTCGCTCGATCTGCGCGGTGCCGTTGGTCTCCACGCCCACCGGGTCGGCGTTGGCCACCCGCACGCCATTGCCCGCGAACGCCGTGGTGACACCGCCGCGCTTGAGTGAGACGGTCACCGGCCCGGCGAGGAGCGGCGCTCCGACGGAGGTGAGCTGCGAGGGCAGGCCGGAGGCGCCGAGGTCGTAGCGCCGGCCGAGGCAGCCGAGCTGCACGCCCTTGCCCGGCGGATCGGCCTGCTGCGTCACCGGCGTCCAGGGCGGCAGCACCCTGCGCTCCAGGCCGAGGGTGTTGCCGACCCACTCGAGCGAGGGGACCACCAGCTTGCGGCGGATGGTGGCCACCGGCTGATCGCCCCGCGTGGCGGCCGCGGCCAGCTCATAGTCGCCCGGCGGCAACCCGGCGAGGGAAAGGCCGGCCGCGCAGAGGCCGTCGCGGAGCGGCTGCGGCGCGGCGCTGCTCTTGGTCTGCCCGCCGGCGGCGATCGTGAACCCGACCTCGACGCCGGCGGTGTCGTCGGCAGAGGTGGAGAACTCGATGGCCAGACTGCGCCGCTCCGGGTCAATGCTGGTCTTGAGCGTGGCGGACTGCTCATCCAGGCCGACGGTGCGGTCGTAGTCGCCGGCGAAGTGTGCGGCGACGTGGGCGTCGGAGAGGCAGCGGTCGTAGATCCGGACCTGGTCGATCAGGGACGAGGTGGTGCGCGGGATGTGCCACGGGTTGTCGCCGAGGACGAAGTCGGCGCCGAGCCGGGTGGGCAGCGCGGGCTCGGCGCTCCCGATGCGCTTGCCGTCGATGTAGACATGCTGCTCGCGGGCGGACCAGGTGCCGGCGATGTGGTGCCATTCGCCGGGCACCCACGGTGCGATCGGGGCGGACGCCGAGTGGTAGGGCCCGGCAACGTTGGGGCAGCTCAGCATGAGCAGGCCGCCCTGGTAGTACTTGTAGAGGTAGAGCGCGCCGTCGCCGCGGACGTCGAAGAAGACGTGGAAGAACTCCTCGGTGCCTTTCCAGTCCACGGGGCAGACCCACATCTCGACGGTGCCCTGCTCGGGCAGCACGATGCCGGCCGTGGGGAAGTGCAGGTACCCGCTGGCGGACCCGCTCTTGAGGGCGTTGCCGAACTTGCCGGGCACCAGCTCGGGCGTGCCCTCGAGGGTGGCCTTGACGGGCCCGTCGCGGCCGATGGCGTCGAAGCCGGTCTCGAAGTCGAGGGAGAGGGTGGGGACGGCCCGGGCCGCCACCAGGGCGGGCAGGAGGATGAGGAGAACGGTGACGCGGGGCATGGGGCTCTCCGGTGGGCCAAGTCATAACCCATGCCGAGAGTCGTCGTCAACTCCGTGGGAGACCTCTGCCGGCCCATCACCCGGCGGTTGGAAACCGCGGCAACCATGCGAAGTCCGCCTGCGCGGACTCCGGCTCCGGAGTCCACGAAGGTGGACTTTGGATGGTAGCCGCGACTTCAGTCGCCGGGAGGAGCCTGCGTCACACTCAGGGTTGTCCGCCCGCGCGGGCCTGTTGTATGATGGGTGCCCGGCGGAGGCGCGGAGGTCGCAGGGCCTGATGAACGAGTTCGTGCCGCTGGTGGTGCTCGGCTTGTTTGCGGTGGGGCTGGCGTTGGCGTTCCCGTTCGTCTCGTCGCTGGTCGGCAAACGGCGGCCGTCGGACCGCAAGCTCGAGCCCTACGAGTGCGGCATCTCGCCGGAATCGGACGCCCTGGGGCCGGTCTCCATCAAGTTCAGCATCACCGCGATGCTGTTCCTCCTCTGCGACATCGAGGTGGTCTTCCTCTACCCCTGGGCCGCGGCCTACGGCAAGCTGGGCTGGTTCGGGCTGGTGGAGATGCTCGTCTTCGTCGCCATCCTGGTGGTCGGTTACCTTTACGTGTGGAAGCGAGGGGCGTTCGAGTGGGACATCTGAGCCCGGCGCTGGAAGCGGCCCAGGAGCGGCTGGCAGCGCGGTTCGGCGAGCGGGTCGAGGCGCTCCCGGCCTTCCGCGGTGAACTGACCATCGTGGCACAGCCCGCCGACGTGCTGGAGCTGCTGACCTTCCTCCGCGACGACCCCGAGCTGGACTACCGGCTCCTCGCCGACGTTACCGCGGTGGACCGCCAGCCCGCCGATCCGCGCTTCGAGGTGGTCTACCACCTGTTCTCGCTCTCGGCGGGTGCGCGGCTCCGCATCCGTGTGCCGGTGGCCGAGACCCGTCCGGTGCCGAGCGTGACCGGCCTCTGGTCCGGCGCCAACTTCATGGAGCGCGAGGTCTTCGACATGTTCGGCATCGCCTTCCAGGGCCACCCGAACCTGCAGCGGATCCTCACCCCGGACGAGTTCGAGGGCCACCCGCTCCGCCGCGACTTCCCCATCGGCTCGATCCCCGTGACCTTCGACATACCCCACCGAAAGCGGTTCAGCGATGCGACAGACTGAAGCGCTGACCATCAACATGGGGCCCCAGCACCCCAGCACCCACGGCGTGCTCCGCTTGGTGGTCGACCTCGACGGCGAGACGGTGCTGGGCGTCCGGCCGGTGGTCGGCTACCTCCACACCGGGATGGAGAAGGAGCTCGAAGACCAGCGCTACGTGCAGGGCATCACCGTCACCGACCGCATGGACTACCTCTCGCCGCTGGGCAACAACCTGGCCTACGTCCTCAGCGTGGAGCGCCTCTGCGAGCTCGAGCCGCCG
>JACPDV010000095.1:7651-16244 GCA_016183835.1 Armatimonadota bacterium | reverse complement strand
GCGCTGGACAACCACTCGGGGTGGCTGCTTAGGGCCGTTGAGGGCGGGCCGGACACTGGCGGACAAGCCGCCAGTGGCACACCATGTCGCCGGAATCGGTGTCTCCACCACCGCCACAGTAACAATGACACAGGCTGAGCTTCGCAGGGGAGGGGGCTCCCGAGAATCCAATCTCTCCCGGTCGCCCCTACGGCACCGGAGACCTGCTCCGGCAGTTCGTTGAGCGGCCCCGCTTGGTGAGCCGCTACTGCCCGTATCTCTGCCGGTAGAAGTCCTGGATCCGCTGGAGCGCGTCCTTGCTCATCCCATCCCGGTGCCACTGGTGCCCCGGAATGGTGTAGACGTACTTGTCCAGCAGCGCCTTGTAGCCGTCTTCGCCGGCGACCTCCTTCACCTGCGGCAGGAACTCCTGGTAGAAGGTCTTGGCCACCTCGTACATGCCGTGCCACCAGGTGTAGTCCGGCCCCTGCATGGCGGCGCCGTGGCGGGCGCGGCGGCCCTGGTGGTGCCACAGCTCGTACCAGGTCCATTCGATGGGATCGTCGAAGTCCACCGGGGTGATCCGCTTGGTCGCCCGCAGCTCGTCGATGATGGCCTTGGCCGGCTTCGCGAACTTGTCGTTGAACAGCACCACCACCTCGTCGAACTGGGAGTAGGCGCCCTCCACGAACGACTTGTCGTGGCACTGGCTGCACACCTCCTGCATTCGCGCGCGGCGATCCTGCCAGGTCAAGACCGCCGTCACCTTGCGGTCCGGGGCGGCGCCCAGGTGGAACAGGTCGCCCACCTTGGGGAGCGTCGGCGCGTCGCCGAGGATGTCCTCCTTGGCGTCACCCTCGAAGGCGACCAGGTTGAGCTTGACCGAGATGGCCGGCCGCAGCGTCCAGGAGAGCCGCTCGCCCACGTCGTGGGTCACCGGCTGGCGCCCGCCGGCGCTCATGTGGCACGACGAGCAGGTGGGTCCGGAGAAGTACTCCTGGCCGGCCCGCCAGGGGTTGGCGTCGAGGTTCATGGACTCGCGGTTGGCGTGGTACATCACCCCGTGCTTGGACTCGTTCCAGACCTCGATCTGGGGATGGTCCGGGCCGAGGTGGCACTTGCCGCAGGCTTCGGGCTGCCGCGCCTGGCGCACACTGAACTCGTGGCGGGCGTGGCAGGCCGAGCAGGAGCCCCACGAGCCGTCCGGGTTGATGCGGCCCATGCCGGTGTTGGGCCAGGTGTCCTTGGTCGGCTTGTGATCGAGACCCAACCGCACGACCGAGCCGTGGCACTGCCGGCAGCCGGCGTCCACGGCGGGCGGCCCACCGACCACTTCGCCGAGCAGGTTGTCCAGCGAGCCGAGGATCTGGCCCGCCTTGGCGTGGTGCGAGCCTTTCTGTTCGGCGAACTCCTTGGCGTGGCACTCGCCGCAGTCCTTGGGCGAGACAATGGTCGCGATGGTCGAGCCGTGGTGCTCGTACGCGTCCGGGTCGGTCTTTTCGGCGGCGTGGCACTGTGAGCAGAGCACCTTGGCCTTGGCGTGCTCGGAACTGCGCCACTGCGCCACGATGCCCGGGTTTACCCGTTCGTGGCAGTTGACGCACGCCTCGGTGTCGGGCTGCTGCGCCAGGGCCGGCGCCGCCAGGACCGCGCTCACCGCCCAACCGGCCACCCATCGCCGCCAGCGCTTCAGCAGGGCAGAGGTCTGCATCGTCAGGTCTCCTTCCCGAGCGCGTTCCCCACCTCGGGTCGTTGCTGCGATGACCCTCACCAAGCTCACATTCTACATCGTTCTGGGTCCACAAGTCTAGTGCTTTCCACCTGCTCGCATGCGCCGTTGGGGCACGCCTCCGGCGTGCCCGTTCGCGCACCTTCGGGCAACCGCGCCGGCGAGCGCGGATTCCACGACATCGTTGTCGGAGAATTGCTCGCCCACCAGCCGTCGGCCATCGGCCGGCAATGCGCCTGTGGACGCCCCTTGCAAGCTGAGCTGAACCGGGACGAACGATGGCAGATCCGTTGCAGAGTTCGCCGCCAATTGACGGACCGGCAAGTGAGTCAATGAACCTGCAGCTCTCGCGCACCAGCGACTATGCCATCCGGCTCACGGTGTTCCTGGCGGGGCAGCCCGCCGGCCGGCCGGTGCCGCAGGCCGAGATCGCGCGGACGCAGGGGATCCCCGAGGCTTACCTGCAGAAGTTCCTCCCCGAGCTGGCCCGCGCCGGGCTGGTGACGGCCCGGCGCGGGCCGCGCGGCGGCTACGCGCTGGCGCGCGACGGACGGCTGGTGTCGGTCTTGCAGGTGATCGAGGCGGTGGACGGGCCGCTGGCCCTGAACCTGTGCGTGATGCACGGGGGGCCGTGCGAGCGGATCGGCCGCTGCGCGGTGCACCGCGTGTGGCGGATCGCCCAGCGACAGCTCGCCGCGCTCCTGGAAGAGACGAGCGTGCTGCAGTTGGCCCGCGAGGCGGACGCCGCGCCCGGGTTCGCGGGCTTCGGGGGCGGCGTGTTGCCGGACCTGCGCGCCGGCGCGACGGACGCGGCGTGTGCGAGCTCCACATCGCCCTGCTGTCGCTGCACTTCGTGGCGGTGCAGGCGATGCTCGGCGCGCTGCTGGTCTGCGCCTTATGGGAGGCGCGCTCCCGTCGCGCGGGCAACGAGGCACTCCACGACGGCGCCCGGCAGCTCGCGCGCTGGCTCCCCACGCTGATGACCTTCCTGATCAACCTCGGCGTGCCGCCGCTGCTCTTCGCCCAGGTGCTCTTCGGCACGGCGCTCTACACCAGCAGCACGCTGATCGGCGCGTACTGGATCAGCGTGGTCGTCTGGCTGATGGTGATGTACGGGCTGATCTACGTCGGCCAGTTTCGCGCGGCGGCCGGGCGGCACTGGGGCGGGCAGGCGCTCGGCGCGCTGCTGGTGGGGCTGGTCATCGCGGCGATCTACAGCACGAACATGACGCTCATGCTGCACCCGGGGACCTGGCCCGGCATGTACCGCGCGGGCGCCCACGGCACGCACTTCCCCTTCGGCGGCGGGCTGGTCTGGCCGCGCTGGGCCTTCATGCTCAGCGGCGGGCTGGTGACCGGCGGCCTGGCGCTGGTGATGCTCGGCGCCGGCGGCGCGCGGCGCGCCGCGCTGCGCACCGTGATGCTCCGCGAGGGCGGGCTGCTGGCGTGCGCGGGGTTGGCGGCACAGCTTCCGCTAGGCTGGCTGATCCTCGCCGGGCAGCGCTGGGAAGTCCGCGCGGCGCTCTCCGCCAGCCCGCTCTACCACGGCGCCGAGGTCGCCTGGCTGGCGCTCTGGGCGGTGGCGCTCCTGGCGGGACTCGCGGCGGCGCTGGCCGCGCCGCGCGCGGCCGCCAGGGAGCGCGGACTGCCTGGCCTGGCCTGGGGCGCGGCGCTCCTGGCGGTGCTCCTGGCCGCGGCCTTCACCACCGTGCGCGACGGCATCCGCGACGGCACGCTGCGCGCCAGCGGGTTCGACGTGTGGTCGCTGCCGGTGACGGTGAACGTGGGTGTGCTGGTGATCTTCCTGGTTCTGGTGGTGGTGGCGCTGGCTGTCGTGGGCGGGCTGATCGCCCTGGCCCTGCGGGCCCGGCCGCCGGAGGAGACGTCGACCCCATGAACGAGCACGTGAACGCTCCCGCCGACGGCGACGGGACCATGCCCGCTCCCACCCGCCGGACCTTCGTGCGGGTGCTGACGGGCATGGCCGGCGCCGCTTACGTGGCGGCCCTGGGCTACCCCGTCTACAAGTACCTCGGCACCGCCGCCGACGAGGCCCTGCAGGAGGCGTCGGTCAAGGAGGTGGCGCTCGACGCAGCCCACCTGCCCCTCAACGCGGCGCTGATGTTCAAGTTCGCCGGGCGGCCCGCGATGCTGATCCACCACAGCGACGACACCTGGTCGGCGTACTCGGCCATCTGCACGCACCTGGGCTGCACCGTGGCCTACGAGCCGGAGCGCGGGCGGATCCACTGCGCCTGCCACGGCGGAGTGTACGACGCGCGAAGCGGGCGCAACGTCTCCGGCCCGCCGCCCAAGCCGCTGACGCCGTTTCAGACTTCGGTGGTCGAGGGGAAAGTGGTGGTGTCCCGTGCTTAGGCTCCAGCCCTACGTGCAGTCGATCGCGGAGTGGACGGACGAGCGGCTCAGCCTGCGCCGGCTGATGGCCTACGCCCGCGCCAAGCAGGTGCCGCACCACCGGCACACGTTCTGGTACTACTGGGGCGGCACGTCGCTGTTCCTCTTCCTGGTACAGGCGGTGACCGGCGTGCTGCTGCTGGTCTACTACCGTCCCGGACCCGAGGCCTACGACTCGGTGCGCCACATCACCAACGAGGTGCAGTTCGGCTGGCTGATGCGCAGCATCCACGCCTGGTCGGCCACGCTGCTCCTGGCGGCGGTGTTGGTGCACATGTTCAGTGTGTTCTTCATGAAGGCCTACCGCCGGCCGCGCGAGTTTGGCTGGTGGACCGGGCTGCTGCTCCTCGGCGTGGGGATGGTGTTCGGCTTCAGCGGCTACCTGCTGCCGATGGACGAGCTGGCCCTCTGCGCCACGCGCGTGGGGCTGTCGCTGCCGGAGATCGTCCCGGGCGTGTCCAAGCTGCTGACGGTGGTGGTGCGCGGCGGCACCGACGTGGGCGTGGCCACCGTGCAGCGGTTCTTCGTGCTCCACGCGGTGATCCTGCCGGCGGTGTTCCTGCCCCTGGTGGCGGCGCACCTGTTCCTGGTGCAGAAGCACGGCAATGCGCTGCCGCCCAGCGAAGAGGCGAAGCCGGAGGCGGAGCGGCGGACGGTGCCGTTTGTGCCGCACTTCATGATGCGCGACATGGCCGCCTGGGTGGTGGTCTTCACCGTGCTCTCGATGCTGGCCGCGCTGCACCCCTGGAAGCTCGGGCCGCAGGCCGACCCGCTGGCGGCAGCGCCGCCGGGGATCCACCCCGAGTGGTACTTCATGAGCCAGTTCGCCGCGCTGAAGCTGATCGGGATGGTGCTCCCCGGCACGCTCGGCGAGGTGGTGGGGCTGGGGCTGTTCGGACTGGGAATGCTGGTCTGGGGGCTTGTGCCGCTGCTCGACCCGGAGGGTGCGCCGCTCAGCCGCGGGCGCTGGATGACACGCTTCGGCGTGGCCGCGGTGGGCGGGCTGACGCTCTTGACGTTGCTGGGCTACTGGCTGGCGTGACCGGAGGGAGACCGACCGTGAACTACCCCGTGTGGGACGTGCCGATCCTCGGCAGCAGCCTGGTGATCGCGATCGTCGCGATCATGCACGTGTTCATCTCGCACTTCGCCGTGGGCGGCGGGTTCTTCCTGCCGCTGATGGAGCGCGCCGCGCTGAGGCGCGGGCGGCGCGACTGGCTGGCGGTCCTGCGGAGCCACTCGAAGTTCTTCCTGGTGGTCACCGGCGTGTTCGGGACGGTCACCGGCGTGGGCATCTGGTTCGCCATCGGGCTGGGCAGCTCGCCGGCCACCAGCACACTGATCCACTACTGGGTCTTCGGCTGGGGCATGGAGTGGTGCGTCTTCGTGGTGGAGCTGGCCACCATCGCCGCCTACTACTACCTCTGGGACCGCGTCTCCGACGCGACGCACGTCAAGCTGGGCTGGCTCTATGCCGTGTCATCGTGGCTCACGCTGCTGATCATCAACGGCATCCTGACCTTCATGCTGACCCCCACCGACGCCTGGGTCGAGGCGGCCGGCAAGCCGGAGGCGACCTTCCTCTTCTGGCACGCGTTCTTCAACCCCACCTACTTCCCCAGCCTGGTGATCCGCACCCTGATCTGCGGCTCGATGGCGGCGGTGTGGGCGTTCGTCACCGTCGCCCGGCTCGACAGCGCGCAGCACGGCGACTTGAAGCGCGAACTGGCCGCCTGGACGCGCCAGTGGCTGCTCCCGGCGTTCATCCTCCTGCCCCTCGCGGTGGTCTGGTACGTCCTCGAGGTGCCCGGTGCGCAGCGCGAGATCCTCTTCCGTGGTGTCGCCACGGCGGCGCAGGGGCAGTTCACGGTGGCCACGCGGATGGTCATGATCACGATGCTGGCCAGCATGGCGACGGTGGTCACGGCGTTCCTGTTCACCGACCGCCGCAACGCCCCGGACTTCTCGCTCCACGGCGCGTTGGCCGTGGCGCTGCTGGCGTTCATCGCCTTCGGCACCAGCGAGGCGGCCCGCGAGATGCTCCGCAAGCCGTACGTGATCGGCGGCTACATGTACTCCAACGGCGTGCGCGTAAGCGATGTGGAGCAGTACAACCAGCGCGGGTACCTGACCAGCTCGTTCCTGGCCGCCGGCGCGAGCCCGGCCGAGCGCGGCGAGCTGATGTTCCAGGGGCAGTGCCTGTCGTGCCACACGCTGGACGGCTACCGGCCCGTCCGGCGGCTCCTGGCAGCGCGCAACCGGGAGGCCATCGACAACCTGCTCAAGGTGCTCCACGAGCACAAACCGGACTCGCCCTACCGCGCCTACATGCCGCCGCTGGTGGGCACCGACGAGGAGATCGCGGCGCTGCGGGACTACCTGGTGGGGCTGAACCCGTAGGCCGGTCGGTCACTGTGGCGCCACCGTCAGCTCCCGCACGGTGATCGCCGACCGCCGCGGACCCACGCCGACGCGCGTGCGGTAGCCCTCGAAGTCGCCCGGCCAGGTGTGCCGGAGCACGCCGTCGACGTACAGCCGGCGTTCGCGATCGTCCAGCTCGAGGGTCACGCGCGCCCAATCGCCCGGCGGCCTCCAGCCCCCAGCGTGGCTCGTGCCCCGCTCACCCGTGGTGGACTGCGGCGTGCCGTCGTCGTTCATCGCCACCGCGAGCCGCGCGAGGTGAAGCCGCAGCTCGCCGAGCGGCTGGACGACCAGCTCGATCCGTGCCGGCGCCGCGCACGCCTCGCGCGTCAGCAGGCCGACGCGGCGCACTTCGCGGCCATGTCCGTCGGCCTCCAGCCGGAGCCCGCCGTCGCGGCACTCCGCGTGGCAACCGAGCACCACGATCTGGCGGAGCAGCTCGGCTGGAGCGCCGTCCGCCGGCGGGTCCTCCACGTCCCAGACCGGCAGGTCCGGGTAGTCGAGCAGCGTCCAGTACCGGTACTGCTCCATGTCACCGCGGTTCGACGGGTCGAACTCGGTGGTCACGCGGCCCAGGGCGTGGACCCACTCGCCGCGCACGCGCGGGCAGCTCCCCACGGCCACGCGCTTGAGCCGCGGCGCCCGCGCCAGCTCGCGGAGTCCGGCATCGGTGAGGTGGTCGCAGTTGGTGAACTCGACGGTCTCGATGGCCGGCAGCTCGGCCAGGATGCGCAGGCTCTCGTCGGTGATCTGCGTGCCGTAGGCGCCGTACCAGGTCAGCCGCGGATGGCCGCGCAGGCAGCGCGTGGCGGCGTCGGTGGTGTCGCGGTTGTACATGTTGCCGAGCTTGGTCAGCCACGGCAGCCGGGCGATGTGCTCGAAGGCGGCATCGCCGAAGAGGTGCGGCGTCAGCTCCGCCAACGCCGGCGCGTCGACCATCGCGGCCATCGCCTGGTCGCTGACCCGTCGCCCGCCGAGGTCGAGGCTCCGCAACCGCGGCAGCCGGGCGAGCGCGGCGTAGCCGCGGTCGGTGATGCGCTGGCAGAAGCGGCCGCCGATCCATTCCAGCGTGCTGCAGCGGCTGAGGGCAAAGAAGCCGTCGTCGCCCGAGACCATGTCCTGGCAGTGGAGGCGGCGGAGCCGGGCGATGCCGGCCAGCGCGTGGAGCACCGCGTCGGTGGCCCACGTCCCGTCCAGGTTCAGCTCCTCGAGCGCGGTGATCCGCCGCAGGTGGGCGATGCCGCGCGCGGTGAAGTGCGGGCTGCCGAACACCGAGTAGCTCAGGTCGAGCGACTCCACCCCGGCCAGGTCGCCGAGGTGGGCCAGCGCCTCATCGGTGAGGGTCACGGAGCTGCTGACGGCCACGAACGTGTCGGGGTGGCCGGGCTCGCGGAGCGCCGTGCAGTCGCGGAGGTGCGCGGCGCCGCGGTCGGTCAGGCCGCAGCCGAGGGCCACGCGGTAGAGCGACGGCTTGCCCGCCAGCGCCGCGGCCACGGCGTCGCCGCTGGCGGTCCACTGCAGGTTGACGCAGGCCAGGCCCGCGTGGCCGCACCACGGCAGGACGCCGGCGTCGGTGATGAGACGGCAGCCGCTGAGCGAGATCTCGGTCAACCGCGGCATGGCGGCGAGGAAGGCGAGGTGGTCGTCCCCCGCCTCCCCGTGCCCGGACAGGTCGAGCCGGTGGAGCGACGGCACAGCCGCGAGATGGTGCCAGGTGGCGGGCGGGACGGAGTCGTCGAGCTTCGCGGCGATGACGCCTTCCTCCGTGAGCCGCCGCCCGACGTCGCTCGTCAGTGGGCCGGACAGGACGATGCCGCCAGGCGGGCAGGGCGGGTCGTCGTAGACGAGGCCCAGCCGCGCCCGCACCGGCGCCGCCGGGGCAGCGCCGGTGAGCTGCTCAACGTGGGCGCGCAGCGCATTCCAGGTGTCGAAGCCGTGCTCGCGGGCGATGACGCGTTGCGCCTCGCCGAGGCGCGCCTGACCGGGCTCGCGGTCGGCGGCGGCGTGCGCCTGCCAGCGCCGCCGCGCTTCCGGGTCGCCGGCGCGGTA
>JACPDV010000095.1:0-7628 GCA_016183835.1 Armatimonadota bacterium | reverse complement strand
GCCGGCGCGGTAGGCGCGCAGGAGCTCCTTGGCCTGGTGCTTGAGCTGGTCGAGGTGCGGACGATCGGGCAGGGGTTGGGTGGACATCACGGACCTCCTTTCACGGTTGGCCCGGCGTCCGCGGTCGGGCCGAAAGAAGGTTCGTGTCGCCAATCGAACCGGACGGCAGGTGGACTCAGTCCTTGGCGGACGGTGCGCCCTGGTGCGCAGGAATCACTCTGCGGCACAGGCAGGGCGACGTCAAGCCGTGGCCATCCATGGCGTCGCCCGGTCCCAGGCGTGAAGCCGTTCGACCAGCTCGCCGCCGTCGTCCTCCGCCGCCAGGTTGCGCAGCTCGTAGGGGTCCGCGGCGAGGTCGAACAGCTCGCTCGGCTGCGGCGCCAGGTCGCCCGAGGCATCCCTGCCCAGGCAGCAGAGCCGCTCCGGCGTGCGCACCGCCAGCGACTTGCCGATCTCGATGAACGCGTGGTCGCGCTCCAACCGCCCGCCCCGCGCCGCGGGCAGCAGGCTCTGGCCTGCCATGTGCGGCGGCACGTCCACCCCAGCCAGCTCCAGCAGCGTGGGCGCCACGTCCACCAGGCTCGGCACGCCCTCCCGCGCCACCGCCGGCGCCAGGCCAGCCGGATAGCGGAGGAGCATGGGCACGCGGATGGACTCCTCGTTGGCGCTCATCTTCTGCACCCGGCCCAGGCTGCCCAGGTTGTCGCCGTGGTCCGAGGTGAACAAGACCACCGTGTTCTCCGCCAGCCCGTGGCGGTCGAGCGCGTCCAACATGCGGCCCACCGCGGCGTCCATCCAGGTGGTCATGCCGTAGTACTCAGCGATCAGCCAGCGCAGGTCGTAGCCGTCCGGGAGCTGGTCGGCGTAGGGCAGGTGCAGCATGTAGTGGCGGAAGTCGTAGCGGTAGACCTTGAACCAATAGTCCTGGTTCGGCAGCGGCTGCGAGAGGTCCACGTTGGGCCGGAGCGGGATCTCGTCCGGCGCGTACATCGTCAGGTACTCGTCCGGCATGTCGGCCACGGGGCAGTGCGGCGGCGAGAGGTTGTAGTAGAGGAAGAACGGCTCGCTGTCCCCGGAGCGCGCGGCGAGGAGCTGCTCCACCTCGTCCACCTCGAAGTCCACGCTCCAGCCGGGCGGCACGAACTCCGGCCCGCCGTTCCGCGTGAAGCTCTGCCCGCTGTGGCAGTGGTGCACGCGCGGGACGACGAAGTCGTCGAAGCCCACCTCATCGGGCCAGGAGTGAATGTGCCACTTGCCGATCGCGGCGGTGCGATAGCCCTGTGCGCGGAGCAGCTCGGGGAGGGTGGGGTCGGGCAGGTGCGGCCGTCCGCGCTCGGGATACTCGGGCATCGAGTGCTCGCCCGGCCGGCCCTGGAAGGCGACGTTGGTCACGCCGCCGGTGCAGGTACGGTTGTACTGCCCGGACAGCACCACGGAGCGGGCGGCCATGCAGACGGGAGCGTTGGTCACCGCCGTCTCGAACCGCACGCCCTCGGCGGCGAGGCGGTCGAGGTGCGGCGTGCGGATCACCGTGTTGCCATAGCAGCCGGTCTCGAACGCGCGGTGCTGATCGCAGAGACAGAGGACCACGTTCGGACGGCGTTCCATGCGGGTCTCACTCCCCGACCATTCCCAGCGCGCGCGTCAGCACCCGGTCGGACAGGTACATGCCGGACGATCGGAGGTCCTCCAAGACCGGCCGCGCCAAAGGAATGACGCCCCGCTGCTTGGCCGCCAGCACCAGGCCGACCGTGCCGCGGACCGGCACCAACATGGTCTCCGCACAACGTCGCCCGGCCAAGTCGTCGAGCACCACCTCGGCGTCCGGATTAGCCAGCGCACACGCGATGACTGCCGCCTCTCCTGGTCCGAGATTCCAGAGAACTACCGGTACCGGCAACGGACTCGCAGACAATGGTCAGCCACTCGGTGTCGGAAAGCGCGCGAACTGCGGCATCGTAGCACCCGGCTCGGACCTCGTCGGCGACCGGCTCTGGCACCCACACCGTCGCCGCTGCCAGCCGCAACAGATCGAGGCGGCCAGCTCTGGCCAGCAGGATCAGCGGTGAGGTGTTGACCACCGCCGTCTCAGCCACGCGCCAGCTCCCTCCCTAGATCGTCGAAGTCCACAACAAACACGTCCAGCTTCCTCGAGGCGAGTAGCTCCATGAACTCCAGCCGCGACATACCCGCCAACTGGGCCGCGGCATGCTGTGAGATGTCGCCGCACTGGTACCAGTAGATCGCCGCCGCAACTCGCATCGCCCGGACGAACCCTTCCGGGTCCAGCCGCAGCGCAGCCAGCACCTCCGGTTCCAACTCCAGCGTCACGCTCGCCATCGTCCACTCCCTGACGGCCCGCCATTCCATTCTACCCCCACGATTGCCACCTCACCAGCCCGCGCCCTTCTCCCCCAGCACGATCAGCCGCAGCCCGCCGAAGCCCTTCGGTACCGCCACGTCGAACCGCAGCTTCCCGCCCGCCGCCTTCAGCACGCCCAGGTCCTTGTCCTGACCGCGCTCGAACGGGTGCACCACCTGCGCCTTCACGCTCTCCGGCACCCCCGCCTCGTGGCAGTCCACCGTCACCGTCACCCGCTCGTCGTCGCCGAAGTTGAACACCGGCACCACCACCGACTCGCCCACCCGCTCGGCGAAGCAGACCACCGGCGTGCCGTCGCGCCACCACACCGGCTCTGTGGCCCGGCTGCTCAGGATGAGCGACGCCCGGCGCATCTGGTAGGCACACTCGATCGCCCGCCAGACGTTGTCGTCGAACGGCCCCACCTGCCCGCCGGACGTGGTTGGGGTGAAGCCGAAGGCCACGCAGAGGCCGAGGTACTTGTCGTTGTTGGACCAGTAGAGCGGGAGCATGGTGCGCTGCGGGGTGTGGAGGAGCTTGGTGTCGAAGCAGAACTCCATCGCCTGCCGCCAGGGGCCGTTCGGGTCGAAGTAGCCGCACTCCAGCCAGTACATGTCGCCGTACGGCCAGCATTGCGAGTTGAGGAGCACGGCGCGGTCCGGCCCGGTGGCGTGGACGGTGTCCTGCTGCGCGCGGTAGAAGCGGTTCCAGTCGTCGCTGAGGATGGGCCGGCGCATCCGGTAGTCGGTGGCCTCGCAGGCGGCGCCGCCGTCGCAATAGATCCAGCCCGGGTCGTAGGCCCGGCAGACCGCCTCCAACCGCCGCCGGTAGTGGGCACGCCAGCCCTCGTCGAGCGGGTTGAACCAGTACATCGCGCCGGCCGGGTTGTCCTTGAAGCCGCTGTCCACCGGCTTGCCCGCAGCGTCCTGCAGCGCCCACTCCGGGTGTCTGCGGTAGGCCTCGGTGAGCGCCTCGATCAGCGCGCCCTGGAAGTAGAGCCCGAGCTTTACCCCGGGGTGCTTCTGCATCTCGGCGATGCGCGTGCGCAGGTAGTCGGGCGTGAGGATGGCGCTGCCGGGCTCCGTGGGGAAAGGCTTCTCGGTCTCGTAGTCGCCGTCGAGGCACCAGGCGAAGACGCCCATCGGCAGCGACCGGCCGGCCAGCTTGTCGGCGGTCTCGTGGGCCTGCTTCAGTTGCCCGGCGTCGTTGTCGCCGCCGGGGTGCCAGAAGCCGCCCACCTCGGACCGGGTGGCCCAGGCGGGCACGGGCAGGTCCTCCCAGCGCCGGTGCTCGGGCTGCGCGCGATACTGCCGCCAGACGTCGAGGAAGTCACCCGGCGTGATCCGGTAGTGCGCGGTGGCGGAGACGGGCGCCCGCTCGCCGTCGAGGGTGTGGTAGAGCTGAAACGACCAGCCATCGGGGGTGTAGGTGAGGGCGAAGGGGCTGGTGCGGCCCCAGCTCGCCATGACGGCCGACGGCATGACGTGCTCGCCGCGCACGGCCCAGCGGTAGTGCCCGACGGCGGGCGCGCCGGGCTTGAAGGCGACCACGAAACGGTTGTCCCAGCCCGACCCCGAGACCACCGGCTGCACGAACGCCGACGCTGGCCGCACGCCGAACAGCTCGGTCTGCGGCGAGGCGCCCCAGGACTGGCGCGGGGTGTAGTAGAAGGCGCCGGCCCGGTAGCCCTCGGCCAGCCGAAGCACCGACCGGACGCGCAGCTCACCACGCCAGGTGAGCGGGGCGGTCTCGATGGTCTTGGCCAGGGCCAGGCCGCCGGCGGTGAGCTGCCAGGTCTTGGTGACGATGAGATCGAGTTTCGGATTGCGGCAGGTGAAGACGACCGTGCCGGCCTGCCGGGTGACCCGGGTGACCGTGTCGTCGGTCTCGGTGGCGCGCTGTTCGCCGGCGTCGGTGAGCTGGACGTACTCGTCGAGGCAGGCGGCCAAGACCGGCACGCGGCGCTCGGCGGAAACCAGGTTGCCGTGCGCGGAGGAGATGACGAAGCGTCCGGCGGCGCCCTGGATCACCTCGTCGGCGTGAGCGGCCGCGCAGCAAAGGGCGAGGAGCGCCGCTAGGCACCGCATCCGGCGCCGTTCTGCCACCCCCTCCTTGCCAAGGAGGGGGCAGGGGGAGGTCCCGACCGAGCCGTCGCGCAACTCCAGGGCACTGGACCTCACCCCAGCCCTCTCTTTGGCAAGGAGAGGGGGCCGGATGGCGTGGCCGGCTGCGGCGTGCCCGCTACTCAAACACCATCTCATCGATCACCGCCGCCTTTCCGTCGCCGGTCGCCAGGACCCGCACCCGCAGCCGGGACGCCGTCACCGCCCGCAGCGGCAGTGCCTGGCGCGTGGCGAGCGTGTTCCCCGCCACCCGGCCGATCGCGCTCCACGCGCCGTCGGCGAACGCCTCCACCACCAGGTCGCGCGGCGTGCCGTCGGCCGCCAACCCCTCGGCCGAGCGCGACCAGGTCAGCCGGTGCACCTCCACCGGCCTCTCAAGGTTCAGCTCGAGCCAGGCCTCCCCCCGCTCCGCCGCCCGCCAGGCGGACTCCTCGCCCAGCCGCCCGTCGATCACCTTCTCCGGCCGGTAGGCGGTGGTCCGCGCCGTCCGCGCCGTGACCACCTTCGCGGCGGCCGCCAGGTTGTGGCCCTGCGGGTCCAGCACCTGCAGCTCGTCGAGGGCCACCCGCGGCCCCAGCCCCGGCGGCTGGCCCTTCATCACCACCATGCGCACGCTCCGCGCCTCCACCGGCTCGAAGCGGTCCTCCACCACCATCCCGGTCAGCGGGATCTCGCCGGCCGGCACCCACCAGCCGGTCCGCTCCGCCACGGTCCGCCACGCGACGCCGTCCGCCGAGACCTCGATCCGGTAGTCGCGCGGCAGCTCGGTGATCTTGACGGCGATCGCGCCGGTCAGCGGCCGGCCGTCGCGGCTCCAACGCACCGCCGCCACGCTCTGCGGCGCCGGGAGGTCCACCCGCGCCCAGGTGTTGCCCTCGTCCTCGTCGAGGTAGGTGCCGTCGCCGTAGGTGCCGTCGTGGAGCGCGGGCGCGTCGAGGTCGCGCTGCACCGCCGGTGCGGTGGAGGAGGCGGTCACCCGCGCCGCGACCCCGCAGACGCCGCTCGAGAGGCGGCTCGGCAGCGGCGCCGTGGGCAGCGGGAAGCTCTCCAGCGCGGCGTAGAGCGGCCGGTCGCAAACGCGCACCTCGTCGATCAGGCATCCGGCGGCGCTGCCCCACAGCCCGGGCGGCCCGATGCGCAGCGGCCCGGCGGGGCGCGTGATGTGCATCGCGTTCTCGTAGATCCGTTTGGCGACCAGCTTGCCGTCGGCGAAGAGCCATTCGCTGTGCTCGGTCCAGCTCGCGGCCAGGTGGTGCCATTCGCCGGCCTCCCAGCCGAGCGTCTCGGCGACGATCAGCACGCAGTTGTCGGTGCCATCGTAGATGTTGAACGCGGCGGTGCGGGCGTCGCCCATGTGGCCGTGGTGATAGAGGCAGAGGCTCTGCCAGTGTCCGCCGCTGGTCTTGAGGTAGAGGAAGCTATGCTGGTCGCGGTCGGTCTGCCAGTCCCAGGCGGGTTTCACCCAGCACTCGAAGGTGCCCTGCGAAAAGTCGGCGGTGGGGGCGATGGGGAGCTCGATGACGTTCGCGGGGTCGCCGGCCTTGCCCGTGTCGAGCGCGCGGCCGGCAGGATCGGCGGGGCAGCCGGTGCCGGGCGGGCTGAGCTGCCAGCCGCCGCTGCCGGTGCGGTAGCCGAAGTCGTTGACGTCGGCGTTGACGGACTCGTCGAAGTGGCAGAGGAGCTGACCGGCGGCGGCGGGCAGGGCGAAGACGAAGAGGGCGAGGAGGCGGGCCGGCATGGGGGGCGTGCTCCCGGTGTGCCCAGGTTCCCGCGACGCGAACGCAGTCCTCTCCGCGAACCCGCGCAGGCGGGTCTGGCGTTCGCGAGCGGCGGCTTCAGCCGCTGGGACGGCGCGGCATCACTCCACGTCGACGCCGATCTGCACGGACGCCGTTGCCGAGCCGGGCGGCCACACGATCAGGATTGTCAAAGTGTCGAATTCGTACGGTACGTCGTAGCTGTGGGATGCCTTGGCGATGGCCACCACGTCACGGGTATCGAACTGGCGCTGCCGGCGAGGAAGTGTGTCAAGGCCCGGGATTCTGTCTGGGTCCGGCGTCGTCCACCTGGCCGCTCGGCTCCGCCGGCCGACATCCCACCCGCGCCTTCGCAGTTCCCTCAGGTAGGGGCGGATCTGCTGCGCGGGGAACTCGCCCGCCAAGCCGTAGCCGGAATGCGTCAACACGCCGCGCACACCGGCATGCGCATCTCGCAGGCCGCGCGGCAATGGAACCTCCGCTTGGATAGCGCCGAGGAACTCGGCCGGGCTGATGGACCTCGCGGCGAACAGGTTGTGGAAGACAAGGATCGGCACAGCACCGGCCGCCGCAGAGAGCAGCAGCAGGCAGGTGTTCACTCGTCGCTGGAGGCGCGAGCGAGGCGGCGGCACTTGCATGCCGAACCACACCGTTCTCGCGCCAGCGCACCTCACGGCAGGCTCCTCGCCACCGGATCTCGCCGGTGCATGCTCAGTCCGGGTAGTCGTCTACCACCCCGCCCCACAGCGTCGCCGTGGCCGCCCGGGGTGGCCGCACCACGAGGATGGTGGACGCGCCGAAGCTCGCGCACGCCACCACGTGGGCACGGTCCGGCAGCTCGATGTCGCGCGGCAGACCGCCGAGCCCCTCGAGGCTCGCCGGGTCGGGCGGTTGCCAGGGCGGATCCCAGCCCGGCAGCGCCAAACTCCATCCCTGCTTCTGCACCTTCGCCAGCCACGGCTCCATCAGGCCTGCATCGAAGCTCCCGGTGAGGCCCACGTCCTCGTGGTTGACGATGTTGCGGCGCCCGGCACGCACCTCGCGGATGCCGTCCGGCAACGGGATCCAGTGGCCGCAGTGGCCGACGAACTCGGCTTGGCTGAGCGCCCGGGGCTGGGCCGCACGGTAGAACACGAAGACGACGCCCAGAACAGCCACGGCGCTCAGCAGCAAGAGCCCGGCGACCCACCCGGCCAGGAAGCAGGCGCACCACCGGAAGAAGCTCATTCGCTCGGGGTCGAACCTACGATACCGGACCGGTCGGCCTACCACCGCGCCTCTCTCGGCCATCCGAGAGACGCGCCGGCGCGACGAAAACGCGAAGGCGGCGGCCGAGGCTGCCGACACGGCCGGACTGGACCTCCCCCTGCCCCCTCCTTGGCAAGG
>JACPDV010000175.1 GCA_016183835.1 Armatimonadota bacterium | reverse complement strand
TCGCTGGTGGAGCATTGCGAGGGTCACACGCTGCCCGACCTGACCGGGCGTGAGCTGCTCACCATGGCGCCGCTGGTGGTCCTCACGCTCCTCATCGGCCTGACACCCAACCCGGTGGTGCTCGACATGGTGAACCAGTACACCTACCACCTGTTGACCACCCTGAAGTTCTAGGAGCGCTGCCGTGAGCGGGTTCCCGTGGGCTGATCTGGCGACCGAGATAGCGCTCTGCGGGCTGGGGCTCGTGCTGCTCCTGCTCGACGTGGTGATCGTCCGCGCCGACCGGAAGCACTGGCTCGGCTACGCGGCACTGGCCGGGCTGGTGCTCTGCATCGTGCCCGCCACGGGGGTCTGCGCCAGCGCCCACGGGCACACCGACGTCTTCGGCGGCGTCTACCGCACCGACGAGTTCCTGACCTTCTTCCGCCTCCTGGCCGTGGTGCTGGGCATCCTGGTGGTCTTCACCAGCTTCGATTACCTCCAGCACATCCGCCTCGATCGCGGCGTCTACTTCGTGCTGCTGGTCTTCGGCATCCTGGCCGTCGTGCTCCTCGCCGGGGCCAACGACCTGGTCATGATCTACCTCGCGGTGGAGTTCCTCAGCCTGACCAGCTACGTCCTGGTGGCGTTCCTCCTCGGCCGCGACAAGACCGCCGAGGACGAGATCAAGCGCAGCAACGAGGCCAGCCTGAAGTACCTGATCTTCGGCGCCGTGGCCTCGGCCGTGATGGTCTACGGCTTCTCCCTGCTCTACGGGCTGGCCGGCTCCACCTCACTGTACGCCGTGGCGGGCATCTTCCATGACCCCACCAACGGGCCGCTCAAGCTCCTGGCCGTGAGCATGGCGCTGGTCGGGCTGGGGTTCAAGGTGGCGGCGGTGCCGTTCCACCAGTGGGCGCCGGACGTGTACGAGGGCGCGCCCACGCCGGTGGCCATGTTCCTCGCCGTGGGCTCCAAGAGCGGGGCCTTCGCGGTGATCGTGCGGTTCTTCGTGGTCGGCCTGGCGCCCTACCACGGGCAATGGGCGCCGCTCCTCGCCGCCGTGGCGGTGGCCACCATGTTCGTCGGCAACCTGCTCGCCATCCTGCAGGGCAACGTCAAGCGCATGCTCGGCTACAGCAGCGTGGCCCACGCCGGCTACATCCTGGTGGGTGTGATCGCCAACCGCGCCGACAACCAGGGCGTGCAGGCGCTGATGATCTACCTGCTGGGCTACCTGTTCATGACGGTGGGCGCCTTCGCCGTGGTGGTGTGGTATCAGCGCAGCTCGGGCAGCGAGCGGATCGACGACTACGCCGGGCTGGCCGACCGCGCACCGCTGGTCGCCGGGGCGATGCTGATCTTCATGCTCTCGCTGACCGGCATTCCGCCCACGGTGGGGTTCATCGGCAAGCTCTTCCTGCTCCGCGCCGCGCTGCCCGAGTTGTGGTGGCTGGGCCTGGCCATCGTGATCAACAGCGTCATCTCGGCGTTCTACTACATGAACGTGGTGCGGGTGATGTACTACCTGCCGCCGAAGGAGGGGGTTACGCTCCGCCCCGCCGTCTGTACACCGGTGGTGATGATCCCCCGCATGCGCCGCGCGCCCGCCTCCGCCTGCGGGCAGATCCCCGGCACGTATTGCACGTAGTCCGGCAGCGGCACGCCCAGGCTCGTCCGCCGCTCGCGCTGCATCTGCTGGAACACCACCTCGGGGTACTGAAGCTCCCCGTAGTTGCCCATCCCGACCGGCACGCGGACCGGGTAGTTCCAGTAGTTCGGCTCGCCGCCATCGGGCACGTACGCCAGGTCGACGCCGGGCACATCGCGCAGCTCGTCCTCGATCGCCGCCGCCAGCTCGCGCCGGCGCCGGTTGAAGACCTCGATCTTGCCGAGCTGCGCCAGGGCCACCGCCGCTTGCAGCTCGCTCAGTCGGTAGTTGTGGCCGAACGAGAAGTGCCCGCGGCAGCGCAGACCGTCGAGTGGCTCGTTGCCCGGCCTGGTCAGCCCGAACCGGTACCACGCCAGCCCGCTGTTCGAGAACGTCACCGCCCGCTGGTAGACCTCCGCGTCGTCGGTCAGCACGAGCCCGCCCTCGCCCGACGTGATGTGTTTGCTCTGCTGCAGCGAGAAGGCGGCCGTGTCGCCGAACGTGCCCGCCCGCCGGCCCCGCCAGTACACGTCATACGCCTGCGCGCAGTCCTCGTGGACCAGCAGCCCGTGACGCCGGGCGACCGAGAGCAGCTCGTCCATCGGCGCAGGCTGGCCGTAGAGATGCACGATCATCACCGCTTTGGCGCGCGGTGTGACGGCCTTCTCCAGCCCTTCGGGGGAGATCACCATCGTCCGCGGGTCGACGTCGGCGAAGACCGGCACGCAGCCGATCGAGACGATCGGCAACGCCACGAAGATCGGCGCCGCGGCGGGGCAGATCACCTCGTCGCCGGGCTGCAGCCCGAGGCCGAACAGGGCGCATTCGTTGGCCGCCGTGCCGGCGCTCACGCCGTGGCAGTAGCGCCGCCCAAGACGCGCCGCGAAGGTCTCCTCCAGCCGCGTCCCAAACGTTGCCGACGGCCCGCCCCACAGCTCCTGGCTTGCGATCACCTCGCGCAGATTGGCCAGCTCTTCCTCGCCGAAACACTGCTGCATGCGCCCGACCCTCCCGCCGGTCAGTACCGGCCGTGCTCCGCGACCACCTCCACGATGGCCTTCAGGTTGTCCATCTTCGCGTCGGCCGGCACTTCGTCGCCGGTCGCCAGCACGTAGCCGCCGCCGTCCATCCCTTCGGCCAGGCAGCGCCGCGCTTCGTTCCGCGCATCGTCCACGCTGCCCATCGCCAGGACCACGCAGTCGAAGTTGCCCATGAAACACACCCGCCGGCCGTAGAGCCGGTTCGCCTCGGCCAGCGTGATGTCGCCTTCGTTCGGCTCCAACGTCTCGATGAAGTCCACGCCGGCGTCCACCAGCATCGGCAGGAGCTGGCGCATCCGGCCCAGCGTGTAGAGCCCCATGTGCTTGCCCGGCACCTCCTTGACCAGCGCCATGGCCCGGTGTACGTCCGGCAGTGCCCAGCGGCGAAAGCGGTCGGGACCCATCACCGAACCCGTGGCCCAGCAGATGTCGAGCCACGACACCTCGGCAGGCGACTGCAGAAAGGCACGAACGTTGTGCTCCATGATCTGCCGCTCGACCTCGAACAGCTCGGCCATCAGGCCGGGGTAGTCCTCCAGGTCCAGCATCAGCTCGACCATCCCGCGCACGCTGGCCAACGCCGTGTACGCCGGTCCCAGCCCGACGCTGGCGACCCCGTCCTCGCCCATCGTCCGCACCGCCTCAGGCACCACGCCGAAGGCCGGGCCCTCGATGTTCGCCAGCCAGTGCCGGCGCAGCTCGAGGTAGGCGCGCCAGTCCTCCTCGGTCTTGACCGGGTACTCGACGGTCTTGCTGACCAGCGGGTCGTGCGGGATGGTGCCGGCGACGATGCGGCCGTGCATCTCGCGCTGCGGCGTATGGATCGTCCACGCGGTCTCGGTGCGGCCGTCGCGACCCGTCGAGAGCAGCTCGGTGCGCGAGCCGTACCCGGCGGGCAACGAGGAGCGGACGCCCAGGCCGATGGGGCCTCGATGGTGCGTGGAGCCCACCTGCTGGTGCACCTCGTAGACCGAGCGCCAGTCGCTGCGGCCGAGCACGCGGTGCGCGTAACGGCAGTGGATCAGCGGCGCGAAGGGCACCTGGTCCGGCGCCTAGCGCCGCACCGCCGCGATGAAGGCTTCCCGCTTGGTCATCCACGATCCCCGTTGCCACCCACAGTCGGGGCGCGGCGGACTTCGGCACGGGGCCGACCCGTCCTTCCCCGCAGAGGATCTCCGCGGCTGATCGCGAACCATCCCGGCGCGAGGCACCTGTGGCGCTATCTCTGGTGGTGGTGAGTGGACCCAAGGCGGGCGGGCGCGTCCGGCTGCAGCCCGGCTCGTGGGCGCTCGTGGCCGACGAGAGCGGCCCGCAGCTTGCGCCCGCCACCGCCGCCGGGACCCGCGCGGCCGCCGTGTTCGACCTGGCCGACGACCAGCTCGGCATTGCGCCCCTGTCGCCCGGCATGGCGGTCAACGGCGTGCCGCTCACCGGCCGGCAGGTGCTCTGCCCGAACGACCGGATCGAGCTGCCGGGGCTGGTCCTGCAGGTCCGGGCCGATGTGCCGGCGCCGGTGGAGGCGGTGGGCGTGGCGCTGCCGCCGCCGGACCCGCCCGCCTGGCGGCACGCGCTGCGGGCGGCTCTGCTGCTGGCGGCGGTGGCGATGGTCGTGGTGCTGGTGCGCGTGGTGCCGCGCCGCGCCGCCACGCCGCTCGATGAGCTGCCACCGGAGGTGCGTCACCGGGTCCAGCGCTCCACCGTGTGGGTCCAAGTGCAGCTCGACGGCGGCGAGGGCGAGGGCAGCGGCTACGTGCCCAAAGCCGGCTACGTGGTCACCAACGCCCACGTGGTGCTGCAAGGCCGCAGCGTGGAGGTGACCTTCCACTCGGGCGAGCGCGACCACCGCGAGGCGCCCGCCAAGGTGCTCAAGACCGGCGAGCCGGGCACCTCACGCGACTTCGCGCTGCTCCAAGTGGACACCGGCGACACGCCCGCGCTCCCCTCGGCCGATCTGGACAAGCTTCAGCCCGGAGATGCTCTCGCGGCCTTTGGCTTCCCCATGGGCTCGGCGGTCAGCACCAGCAGCCACGGGCCGCAGGTCAGCCTCCGCGCCGGCCGCCTTACCGCCCTCCGCCGCGATGACTCCGCCAAAGTGGTGTACGTGGAGAGCGACATCGCCGGCGAAGTGGGCAACAGCGGCGGGCCGATGGTGACCAAGGACGGCAAGGTGGTGGGGCTCGGCACAATGGCCGTCGGACCGCACCTGAAGACCTTTGTCGCCGCGCCGATCAACCTGCTGCACGAGTTCGCCCCCGCCGCGGTGCCCAAGCCGTAGCCCATTCGGGCCCTTTTCCGGTGCGACAGCGCTTCTCAACACCGCTGTAACAATTCCTCGTTGGCACTATGGGATAAGCCCCTCAGCGGCGGGTCGACCACCGCTCGAGACTCTGGCGAGACGCATCGCCGGACACACACCCAACCACACGTACCGTCACCAGCCAGCGCCCGGCCCCCACCGCCGGGCGCTGGCGCATTTGGGCCGTGAGGTGTACCCTCCCGGGGGCCGAACCGTCCGGCCTGCAACCTGTCACGACCGGAGCACCGCATGGAGCCTCGCAACGTCCTGCTGTTCTCGCTGGACACCCTCCGAGCCGACCGGCTCGGCTGCTACGGACACTACCGCAACACTTCGCCCCACCTCGACGACCTGGCCGACGGCGGCGTGGTCTTCGAGGACTGCGTCGCACCCTTCATCCCTACCTTCCCGGGCCACACCACCCTCTTCACCGGCCGCGACCCGTTCGACCACCGCGTCATTGGCCAGCACGGCGGCGAAGACGATCCCCAGTGCGCCGAAGACATCCCGCTCCTCGCCGAGCGGCTCGAGTCCGCCGGCTACTTCACCGCCGCCGCGGACGTAATGGGCCGCTGGTTCAAGCGCGGCTGCCAGCTCTACGAGCCCTACAACTTCGCCGGCGAGACCACGCAGCCGTGGCGCAAGGCCGAGGCCGTCAACACCGCGTCACTCAAATGCCTCGACGCTTGCCTAGGCCAGGACAAGCCCTGGTTCTGCTTCCTCCACTACTGGGACCCCCACACGCCGTACCTGCCGCCGCCGCCGTTCGACCGCATGTTCTACGCCGGCAACGAGAAGGACCCCGCCAACCACAGCGCCGACCGCATGTGGGAAACCTACGACGCGCTGAAGGGCTACTTCCATAGCTGGATGCCGGGCATCACCGACCTGGAGTACCCCATCGCGCAGTACGACGCCGCGGTCGCCTACCTGGATGCCGGCCTCCAACACATCTGGGAGAAGCTGGCCTACGAAAGCGCTTTCGACGACACCCTGGTGATCCTCACCGCCGACCACGGCGAGGAGCTGGCCGAGCACGAGATGTGGTTCGACCACCACGGGCTGTACGAGACCAATCTCCACATCCCGCTGATCCTGGTCCACCCCGAGCTGCCGGCGGGCGACCGGCGCGGCGGGTTGGTGACCCACCTCGACGTGGTGCCCACAGTGCTCGACTACGCCGGCATCGCTCCGGAGGACGAGCTCCCGGGCACGAGCCTCCTGGACCTGATCGACGCTGAGAGCGACACGGGCTCCACCGCCGAGCAGTACATCCTCGAGAGCACCTGGATGAAGAAGTACGGCTGGCGGACGAACGAGTGGAAGCTGATCATCGACATCGAGGATCCGCACCATCACACGCCGCCGGTGGAGCTGTACAACCTGGTCACGGATCCGTCCGAGCAGCACAACCTGGCGGACGAGCGGCCGGAGATGGTCGCGGCGCTGCGGAGCCGGTGTGAGGCCTGGCGCGACCAGCGGATGGCCGAGACCGGGCTGCCCGATCCGCTCCTGGCGACGGGGATCGCCATCAAGCAGATCGGGGATCCGAAGCTGGCAGTGCCGCGAGAGTGAGGGGCGGCACAACGCGACAGATGTGATAGCATAGCCACCCAGTCAGGAATCCCGCGATCATGGCCGATCCCAAGCTGAAGGGCATCTTCACCCCCCACATGGTCCCGCTCGATGAGCGCGGCCGGATCAACGAGCCCGAGCTCCGCCGGCTCGTCGAGTGGCTGATCCAGCGCGGCGTCCACGGGCTCTACCCCAACGGCAGCACCGGCGAGTTCATCCGCTTCAGTTTCGCCGAGCGCAAGGAGATCGTCCGCATCGTCGCCGACCAGGCGCAGGGGCGCGTCACCGTCATGGCCGGCGCCGCCGAGGCCAACCTCGACGACACGCTCGAAGCCTGCAGCTACTACCACGGCATCGGCTGCGACACCGTCGCCATCGTCCCGCCGCCCTACTTCCCCATGCGGCAGCCGAACGTGCGCGAGTTCTTCCTCACCGTTGCCCGCCACAGCCCCATCGACGTCACCGTCTACAAGATCCCCCAATTCACCACCGACGTGACGCTCGACACGCTCCTGCGACTCGCCGAGCACCCGCGCATCATCGGCATCAAAGACAGCAGCCGTGACTTTCCCGGCTACCTGGTCATGATGCACCAGGTCCGCGCCATCCGTCCCGACTTCTCGTTCCTCATCGGCTGCGAGGAGATCCTCGTCCCGTCGCTCCTGATGGGCGGCAACGGCGGCACCATCGCCACCAGCGGCATCGTGCCCGAGCTGGTGGTGGAGGCCTACGACCAGACGCTGGCCGGCAACCTGGAGCGCGCGAAGACGCTGCAGTACAGCCTGCTCCGGCTGATCCACGGACTGGTCTTCGGGGTGCAGTTCCCGGAGGGCGTGCGCGCGGCGCTCGAGCTGCGCGGGTTCCGCATGGGCAAGCCGCGGTTTCCCCTGGCGCCCGACGAGCAGGCCAACCTCGAGACGGTGCGCAGCCTCTTGAGCGAGTGCCTGGCTTCGCTCGGCTGCCAGCTCGACGCCGACGCCGCCGTGCCGCCGCGCTGCGCCGGGCCGGCGGGCGGCGGGCCGGACGAAGCCATGGTCCGTTCGATCGTCGAGAAGGTGGTGCAGCGGATGGGTCGAATGCCAGGGTGATCGTGGTCCCGGGGTGAGCGGGTGCAGGTCTACATCATCACCGACCTGGAAGGCGTGGCCGGCGTCTGCCTGTTCGAACAGACGCGCCCTCCCGACGCCGTGGAGGCCGAGCTGCTCCGCGCTCGCAGGCTGCTCACCGGCGAGGTCAACGCGGCGGTGCAGGGCTGCCTCGACGGCGGCGCCGAGCGGGTGGTGGTCAACGACGGCCACGGCGGCGGGTTCAGCATCCTGCCCGAAGAGCTGCACGAGGCCACCGAGCTGGTGCATGGGCGCGAGCGGCCCAACATCCTGCCCGGCTTGGACGAGTCGTTCGACGCGGTGATCCTGCTCGGCTACCACGCCATGTACGGCACACCGACGGGCATCCTGCACCACACCCAGAGCAGCAAGTCGTGGGCCGGGTACTGGATCAACGGCGAGCTGATGGGGGAGATCGGGCAGATGGCCATCCTGGCCGGCACCTACGGATTGCCGGTCATCGCGGTAACGGGCGACCTGGCGGCGTGCGACGAGGCCGCGGCATTGCTCGGCCCGGACCTCGTGACGGTGGCGGTGAAGGAGGGCTACAGCCGGCACTGCGCGCGGACCTTCGCCCCGGCCAAGGCGAGGGAGATGATCGGCGCAGGCTGCCGCGAGGCGCTGCAACGGCATCAGACGGGCCGACTCGTGCCGCTCTACCCGGTGGCGACGCCGGCGCACATCAAGCTGGAGCTGCAGACCGAGGCGTTGGCCGACGGGCTGCGGCCGGCACGCGCGGTGCGGAGCGGGCCGCGGACATTCGAGATGGACATTACGGAACTGCGGGATCTGTTGCGATTCTGAGCATCTCGCGGGAATCGCGCGATGTTAACATGGCCGTAAACACCAACGGGGGTGCCCGGGGAACCTGAAGAGTATAAGGAGGCGCGAGCGCGTGCGGTGCCACGCGCGACAGATCGTACCTGTGCCGGAGCACAGTTGCCCTTTATTCGCAATCATCCATGAGGGCATCATGAACGAGGACGATCGCACCGGTGAACCCGGTGTGAGTGCGGGGCGCGAGCCGCGCCCCGGGAACGTCCACCGCTCCACCCCGACGTATCGCTTGTCCCGCGAGGATATCCTGGCAAGTGTGCCGTCGCTCGCGGGACTGGATCTGCAGGGCGCCAACCTCCGCGGAGCTGTACTGGAGGCGGTGGACCTGCGGGATACAAGCCTGCGAAACGCCGATCTGCGCGGGGCGGTGTTGAGGGGCGCTTGGGTTCGAGATGCCGACTTCCGCGGAGCCGATCTCCGCGGGGCGGTGCTGGACAATGTCGATCTGCGGCGTGCGATCGTCGACGACACGACCCTGCTGGACGCCAAGTGGCGGATGGCGTGGAACTTGTCCAACGGTCGCCGGCCGGAGCAGGTCTCGAACCTCGAGCTCGACGGGATCAGTGCGCAAAGCGTGGACCTCGGCGGCTTGGTGCTGCTCGAGGCGAGTCTCCGCTCGGCCAACTTCGGCCACTCGAATCTGCGGGGCTCGGTGCTCACCGCGGCGGACATGCGGTGCGCCAACTTCAGCGGCGCCGACTTGCGGGCCGCCGAGTTCAGCCGCGTGCGGCTGAACTGGGCCGACCTGCAGGGCGCTAATCTGGAGGGGGCGACGCTGTTCCAGGCCAACCTGAGCGGCGCCAACCTGGCTGGGGCGTGTCTTCGCGGGGTGGACCTCCGCGAGGCCGACCTGAGCCTGGCCAACCTCTGCGGGAGCGACCTGCATTGCGCGAACCTGAGCGGTGCCAACCTCCACGGCGCCAACCTCGTCGGGGCGCGAGCCTCGATGGCGGTGGCGACGGTGGACCGCCGGAGCGAGCTGGTCACCATCTTCCCGGATGGGTTCGATCCGGCCGCTCACGGACTGACCCTGATCCCGGTTAACACCGGGGATACATAACGACTGCGCTATCCTGCCGCTGGCGGCGCGCCGGTCCCCGGCGCGCCGCCTTCCTCTGTTGGGGTGGGTCAGGCGGCCTCCCGCTTGAGTGCCTCTGCGACCTCGCGTGCCGCGTCGTCCGGAGCGCCTTTCGACAGATAGCGGCGCGAGCGCATCGGGAATGGCAGTGTCGTGGTCACCAGGTCCGGTGCCAGGATGGGGATCAGCCGCTTGCCCGCACCGATCGCGGCGCCCAACTCGAAGAGCACACTCGGGCGGCGGGCGTTGTCGGCAGAAAGCACGGCCACCACGGCATCGCTCCCCCGCAGACCTGCCTCCATCGCCTCACGGAGCGAATCGCCAGCATGCACCTGCCACGAGTCGAGCCACACGTCTACGCCCTGGTCGCGCAGCGCCTCGGCGAAGCGACTGACCCACTCCGCATCATCGTGGGAGTAGGAGATGAACACCTTGGGGTCGCTCATTGCGTTGCCTCCTCCCGGGTTCCCGTCGCGCGCTGTACTCTCGCACGCAACTGGCCCAGATAGACGTCGATCTCGTTCAGCGGCAGCAGGTCGCGCTTCTTGAGAAAGATCGGGACGCCCTGACGGGCCTGCAACTCGCCCGGTGACAGCCCGTGCAGGAGCCCCACGATGGGGATGCGCCGGTACCATGCTGCTCCCAGCTCTGCCCACACATACGGTCTGTCGAGAGCCCATGGAGTGAGCAACACGACAAGCTCACCCGCCTTCTCAAGGAAAGTTAAAATGTCTTCTTCGAAATCCGCTCCGACGTCTATCGCGGATTCGTCAAGGAACACCGCCGCGCCGCACTCCATGATCCGGTCGGCGATCTGCCGTGCCACCCATGTATCGACGCTGCTGTGACTCACGAACACGAGATGCTCTTCTGGACCTGCTGCCAACTGCGCACCTCCCGAGCTGGGTGCTGCCAACCGTCGACCTATGCGCGCTGGTCTTCGCCCAGACATCGTGCCACGGTGAGGGCCAGTTGTCAAAGCAGCCGGACCCCGTCTACCTCCGCCACCCCGGCCCGCGCACACCCCGCCGTCACCCGCACCTCTCCCCCGCCCCGCACAAACCACTCCACCTCCCGCTTCCCACACACCTTTGCCAGATGCCCCACGTCGTGCACCGCCACCCGCGACAGCAGCTCCATCCCCTCGCCCGGCTCCAGGCTCACCCGCACCCCGCGCACGCTGCGCAGCTTCGCGCCCTGGTTCGTCACCTGCGTCGGCAGCGCGCCCGTGTTCACCACCTCCGCGCGCACGCGGTGCACCCCGCCGTCGAAGCTCGCCACGTCGGTCCGCAGCTCGAGGTGCGGCGCCAGGCCGGCGTGGTGGAGCATGAACGCGTCCGTGCCCTCGCAGATCTTCGGCAGCTCACCCAACGCCGGGTTGGCCAGCCGGTAGCGCACCCAGCCGCCCAGCTCCACCGGCCCGAGCTGCGGGTGGTCGAACGGCCGCCAGTCCACGAACGCGCCGTAGCCGTGCTCGTCGTTCCAGCGAATCACGTCGATCTGCGCCAGGTCGCGCTGCCGGGGCGTGGCGGTGCGCGCGTCCTCGGTGCTCTGTCCGGCGCTGTTGTAGAGGTTGCCCAGCTCGATCTCGAAGGACAGCACGCCCAGGTGCTCGTAGCTCCAGTCGGTGAAGTGCCCCCACAGCTTCGCGTCCGAGCTGTAGCTCGTGCAGTACTGCCGCACAGAGAAGAGCGGGAAGCCGGTCAGTTCCGCGCCCTTCGCCCCCACCTCGCGGAGGAGGGTCACGTCGCCGCTGTCCAGCTCGCTATCGTCGCGCGTGGCCGAGGGGCGGAGCACGCCGTTGCCGCCGGTGTGCAGGCCCATCATGCCGAACAGGTTCGGATGGTCCATCACCCAGCGGCCGACCGCGTGCATCTCGGGCTCGGAGAAGGGGAAGTCGCCCGCGCCGCCCTGGACGTGCTCAGGCTGCCAGAAGGCCGGCCACTGGCGGTTCCAGTCGATCCGCCGGTCGCTCAGCCAAGGCGTGCGGCCGTCGGCGCCGCGCACCTCGCCCTCGGGCACCAACCGGTAGAACGGCCCCTGGTCCTCGGGCTCGCGGCGGATCATGAGGCGCGGGTCATCGGGATGCGGTGCATGGTCGCCGTCGGGATCCAGCCAGCGCATCCAGAGCACCTGCCCGTCGCCGTCGAGGTCGCGCTGCACGAGGCCGTTCGGCTCCTCCCGCTCGTACGAGCGGCTGCGGACGGAGGCGTTGGTCTTCAGGGCCTGCTCGGCGCCGTCGGGATTGAGCCGCGGGATGACGTAGAAGGCGACCTTGCGAAGCAGCGCGTCGACCGCCTCGCCGGGGACGCAGAGCGTGCGGGCGAGGTGGAGCGCGGAGTGGGTGGTGGTCAGCTCGTGGGCGTGGATGTTGGCGTGGACGAGGTAGCCGGGCTTGTCGGCGGCGGGGCCGGTGGCGGGATCGGTGATCTCGGCGACGAGGAGCGGGCGGGCCTCGGGCGTGGACGTGATGGGGTGGACGCAGACCAGCTCGGGCCGGGTCTCGGCGAGGGCGGTGAGGAAGTCGGTGATGGCGGCGTGGTCGTAGAAGCGGGCGAAGTCGAGGTCGGGCAGGGGCATGGACAGGCTCCGCGGGGATGATGCCGATCCGCCGTCACGGTGTCAACGGCCTTCCACACTCCATGGGAGCCGGGCGCCCTCGCCCGGCTCCGCGTCGGCCTGCGGCCGACCGACCGGCGTGGGCGCCGGTCCCACATCCGCGGTCACTCGCCCCACTCCACCACCACCGCCGTATGGATGCTGAACGGCGGCACCGGCAGCCGGAGCCACTCGCCGTCGCGCTCCGCCGGCACCGCGGTTCCCGCCGGCTCCACATGCGCCGTGACCGGCGTCCGGGGGTCGCGCAGGCGCACGTGCACGCCTGCGATCGCCGGCGGACGCTCGATCACCTGCGGCATCGCCGTGCGGCGGTCGGGCTGGTAGGCGGTCAGGTGCAGCACCGTCCGGCCCGCCGCCTCCAGCCGCGTGAGCTGCCCGCACGGCGGGCCGATGCGCTCGACCGTCACGTCCGCCACGCGGCGAAGCAGCGCCTGCAACACGTACTTCGCCCCCGGATTCCCACGCCGCCACAGGTCGCCCGCCAGCGGAAAGGCAGCGAAGGCGCAGCGGCCGTTGAGCGTGATCCCGGGGCAGCCCGTGTCCTCGCCCGGTGGCTTCGCGCCGATCTGGTAGGTCTGCCCCGGCGCCGTGACACGGGCCAGAACATCGCATCCCGCCGCACGCACACGCGCGCACGTCCCCGGCACCGGCACCGCCGGGCGGAAGTCGTCCTCCGGCCGCCACAGATCCTCCGCGCCGCTGCCGCGGAGCACCAGGTAGGTCAGGTCGAACGGGTGCACGCCATCCGCCGCCACGCCCAGGAGCGAAGCCAAGACCGCCGGCTCGGCGGCGGCGGTCGGCTCGGACGGGTCCACCGCCGCGGGCACGGCGCCGGTGACCAGCAGCCCGCCGCCAGCCGCCACGAACGCCCCGACGGCCGCCGCGGCCGAACGGCTGACGTACGCCTGCTCGGGCACCAGCAACGCCCGGTAGCGCCGCAGATGCTCGGTCAGGTCGCCGTCGTACAGCACGTCGGCGGTCAGCCCGGCTTCGGCGATCGCCAGGTACGCCCCGCGCACGGCGCTCTCGTCGAGGCTCCAGCTCGGCCCTTGCAGCCGCATGATCTCCGGGCTGATCAGGATCGCCACGTCGGCGTGCGGCCGCAGGCCCATGCCCGTTTCGCGCCGCTCGGCGGCGAAGCTGAACGAGCGCCTGGCCAGCCGCATCACGTCGGGATCGGGCTGCACCCGCACCGGTTTGAGCAGGTCGCCGAGGAACAGCTTGCCGCCCTGCGCGATCGCCGTGGCGAACTCGGTGTCGAGCGTCTCGGGCGTGCGGCAAGTGAAGTCCTGCCAGTGGTGCAGCATGCGCTCGTTCATCAGGTCGGCCGGTTGGTCGCGCCAGCCCCAGGCGGCGAGGTGGAAGGCGGTCTCGAAGGTGCAGTTGTGGAGCGGCGGATCGCCCGTGAGGTAGCCGATCTTCGGCGGCGGCGGCACGGCCCAGCGCGGCGCGGCGAGCCAGTTGACGCCCAGCAGGCAGCCCGGCCGGGCGCGGTCGATGGCCTCCGCGGCGCGGTTCATCACGTCCCACACGCGATCCACCTGGCAATGCCGGTAGGCGCGCCAGTCGGGATCGTCGGCCGCCACGGGGATGGGCCGGCCGAAGGCGCTCCGGGCGTACTCGCTGTAAGACGCGTGGTAGAAATACATGTACACGCCGTCGAGGAAGAACCCGTCCACCGGATAGCGGGTGGCGATCTCCTCGAACTGGGGGATCATCAGCTCCTCGGCGAACGGGCTGAAGGCGCAGACCAGCGTGGTCTCGCCGTTGCCGTGCCGCGGCAGACCGTCGGAGTCGAGGCAGAACCAGTCGGGGTGCGCGGCCTCGAGCGGCGGCGGGAGGTTGTCGATGGCGCAGTAGGCGATCACCCGGATGCCCTCGGCCTTGAGCGCCGCCAGTCCGTCGCCGAACAGGTCCCGCTGAAGGTGCGGGTGCGGCGGGCCCACCTGGCTGGGGTAGTAGGACCAGCCGTAGGTGCAGCGGCTGAAGAAGCACACCGCCTCGCAACCGGTGGACTTGATGGCCGCGGCGAAGGCCGCCGGGTCGAACTCCGCGCCGACCCGCTCCACGTCGGCGGGCGTGTGCATGTCGAAGTGGATCTTCAGCAGCGTGTCGGCGTACCAGTTGCTCACGGCGCCAGCTCCTCGAGGGTGATGTCGTCGAACCAGGCCTGTCCCTTGCCGTTCCGGTTGTAGAGGTAGATGGCCGAGCTGCGCGGGTTCGGGCCGGAAGTGAACTCGCCCGTGCACTGCTCCCAGGCTTCCTGCTTGCCGCCCGCGCCGAGGTCGAGGAGGACGGTCAGCGTCGTCCCCGCTTCGTACTCCACCAGCGCCACGGAGACGTAGGCGCCCTCCACGTGGCGGCGGATCCAGGCGCTCATGCGGTAGCGGGTGAGCGGCTTGATGGGCGTCAGGTTGGTGAGGCACATGAACCGGCCGTCGGGATTGTCCACGCGCAGGCTGTGGCGGCCGCCGTGCTTCTCGGCGTTGTCCGGCGCGACGCCCCAGGCGCGGAGCCAGCCGTCGTCGAGCGTCTCCATGTCGCCGTTCAGCAGCGGCGGCGCGGCGATGCACCAGGCCGCGGCCTGGCCGCCCGCCCAGCTCACGTTCGCCGTCACCCGCGTCCAGTCGGGCAGGGCCGCGATGCCGTCGGGGTAGATGAAGCGGATCCTCTTCGGCCCGGTGCTCCTCGCCTCGGTGTTGATCAGCTCCCGCCACGCCTGTCCGCCGGCGCCGGTGAGCGAGTTCTGCGTGTCGGGGAGCTTGCCGTCCGGTGGGAGGAGCGTCAGCTCCACGCCGTCCACGCCGGGCTCCGTGATCTGCCGGATGGTGGGGATCACCGCCAGCTCCGGTGCCACGTTGTCGACGATCAGGATTCCGGAGACCGGGTCCTTCGGCACGGCCATCCGCACCATGCCGCGCTCGG
>JACPDV010000174.1:3665-15331 GCA_016183835.1 Armatimonadota bacterium | reverse complement strand
ATCCGCGCGATGGACCTGCGCAAGGCCATCGCCATGAGCTTGGACGAATGCCACATCGCCCTGCGCGAAGCCTACGCCGACCTCACCGACGAGCAGTTCCACGCGTACCCGATCGCCGGTCGGCACAACATCGCGACCGTGGTCATGCACGTGCTTCAACAGCACGACGAGTTCTGCGGCACGCTCCACGAGCACCTCTGCCGGCCGGTGACCGCGTTCGTGACCCACGAGCGCCGGTTTCGGCTGTGGGGGCTGCCGGTCGAGGAGCTGCCGCGGGCCGGGCAGCCGTTCCCGGCGGTGGCCGAGGTGCTCGCCGGCCACGATGCCCTCCACGCCGCGCTGGTGGAGGGGCTGGGCGCGGCCGGCGAGGACCTGCTGGTCAACACGGAGTTCGAGCGGTGGCCCCGGCTGGTGGACATCTACTTCCGAGCGCTGTGGCACGGGCAGGCGCACGTCCGGCAGATCTGGCTGCTGCGCGGCGTGATGGGGTTGGCCGCCAAGTTCGCCGAGCAGCACTACGCCTGAGCCGCGTCAGTGCACGGCGTCGATGGCCTGCAGCGCGACCTCGATCTTGCCGATCCCCGCGGCGTAGGCGTCGCGCGCCCGCTGGAGGGCCGCCGCGGCCTTGTGGTTGCGCTCCACGTCGGGGCCTTCAGGGCTGTCCCACCACAGCAGCGGCAGGCAGGCATCGAGCGCGTCGGCCTCCTCGCCAAAGCACACGGCGGCCTCCTCCAGCGGCTTCTCCGCGGCGGGGTACCACGGCTTCAGCTCGCGTAGGAACGCCGCCGCAGCGCGGTGCGTGGAGTGGTAGATACCCAGGCAGTAGGAGTCGCCGACGCCCCGCTTGCGCTTGGGGTCGTCGCGCAGCTCGGCGATCCACCGGTCGTAGCAGGCCAGACCGTACTGCATCGCCCAGCCGCCCGGTTTGTCGGGCGGCTTCGGAGGGGTGTGGGCATGGCGCACCGCCTCGCGGAGGGCAGCCAGCTCGGCAGTGCGCGGGTCGAACTGCCCGGTCTTCGCGCCGACTACCACCAAACCGAGCGCGTCGCAGAACTCCAGGGCATCACCGCAGCGTGTCTGGTCCGCGACGGCCAACTCGTCGAGACCCTTGTACGACCCGCGCCCGAGGAAGGTCCCGGCATCGTCGTCAAAGCCCGCCACCACATCGTATTCGGCGTTGGTGAAGGCGTGCCAGACGACCACCGGACGGCCGGCGCGGAGCTCCTGCTTGACCCGCTCGATGGCGCCGGGCCGCCGCCTGGCCACGTCCTCCTTGTCCGCGCCGACGTAGACCGTCTCGACCTCGTAGCCGAACAGCTTGACCAGGTCCTGCGGCGACATGGCGCAGGCGCAGGTCGGCGCGCAGGGGCAGATTCCGGCGATGCGGAACGCGGCCCCGGAGATCCCCTGCACGTAGGCGGCGCTCCACGGCTCGCCGCGCTGCGTCAACACCAGTCGCACGGCCTCGAACATCGGCTCGCAGGCCTGGTAGGGTCCGACCCCGTTGAGCACCACGCGGTCGGCGAGCGCGGCGCCTGCGGTCAGGGCGCCGGCCAGAATCCAGAGCACCTCAGTTCGCATCTCCGCCCCCACTTGGCCGGTCCGTCAACTCGGCGGCCTCGGCATGCTCGGTCTCCCACTGGACCACCGGTGCCGGGCCGTCGTAGAGCTCCCACGTGACACCGGCCTCAGACAGGAAGTCGAGCGGCATCGCGTCCCGGTAGAGCTGCCGGAACACGACCTTGGTGCAGCCGCACTGGATCAGCAGCTTGGCGCACATCAGGCAGGGCGAGTAGCCGCTGAGGTAAGCCGTGCAGCCGGTCAGATCCACGCCGTAGCGCGCCGCGTAGGCCACGGCGTTCTGCTCGGCGTGGGCGGTCTCGGCGCAGCCCCCGTCGGGGGTCTTGCGGCACAGGGCCTGGCCGCGGCAGTCGGGGTTGTTCCCGATGGGACCGTTGTAGCCCGTGGCGAGGAGGCGCTTCTCGCGCACCAGCACGCAGCCCACGTGACCGCGCTCGCAGGTCGCCCGCGAGGCCACCAGCACGGCCATGGCCATGAAGTACTCGTCCCAGGAAGGCTTCCAGTGCCCCTCGCTCACACCAGCACTTCCTTCCGCTCCCACTCCCGCAGCGCGGGCAGGTTGCGCTCGACGTTCCAGAAGGCCTCGGCCAGCCGCTCCATCCGCGCCGGCTCGTCGGCCACGTAGTTCCAGCCCATCTCCAGCGAGCGGGCTACCTTGGTGACGCAGTTCGGCACTTCCACCGACGCGTAGTCGATCCCCGAGGCGCGGAGCTGGTCGGTCCAGAAGATGCGCGGGCCGGCGTAGTCCTGCCACCGGAAGCGCGTCCAGTGCGGGATGGGCGAGGGCACGTAGGGCCAGGTGCCCACGCCTTCGGCACTGAGAGCCTGCATGTAGGTCGCGCGCGTCACCCCGGCGTGCTCGGGCACGAAGTTGACCGAGAGCATGTGGTAGGCCGGATCGTCGCCGGCGGGGAAGCGCGGGAAGGCGATGCTGCCGAGGCCCTCGAGGTGCCGCTTGAAGAGCGCCACGTTGCGCCGCCGACCGGCGTTCTCGACGTCGATCTTGCGGAGCTGCTCCGTCAGCATGACCGCGTCGAGCTGGCTGGCGCGGTAGGTGTAGACCAGCGAGTCGACGAACGGCCGGAGCGCGTCGGGATAGCCCGGCTCGCTGCAGCGGCCCATGTGCTGGGTGTTGAGCGCCGCCTTCCAGTAGACTTCCTTGTCGTGGCAGAGCATGTAGCCGGCTTCGCTGCTGGCCAGCAGCTTGCCGCCCATGCACGAGAACCCGGCGGCGTCGCCGAAGCTGCCGACCTTCCGCCCGGCGTGGATCGAGCCGTGGGCCTGGCTGCCGTCTTCGACCACGACCAGGCCGTGCTTCTGTGCCACGGCGCAGAGCGCGGTCATGTTGGCGGGCTGGCCGAACAGGTGCACCGGCAGGATGGCCCGGGTGCGCGGCGTGATGGAGGCCTCCACACTGGCGGGATCGAGCAGCCCGGTTTCCACGTCGACATCGGCGAAGACGGGCACGGCGCCGCAGTGGAGCACGCACGAGACGCTGGCGCCCCAGGAGTAGGGGGTGCAGATGACTTCGTCGCCGGTGCTGATCTCGAGCCCCATGAGGGCGGTGTGGAGGGCGGCGTGGCCGGAGCTGACGGCCATGCACTCCTCGACGCCCTGCCAGGCGGCGACGGCTTCCTCGCACTCGCGGACCACGTCGGTGCCCTTGTTGAGTCCGACGGTGCGGCCGCCGCGGAGGTGGTCAACGACGCGCTGGATGCAGGCGTCGCTGAAGGTGGGGTGGGGGTCCTGTGGTACGGCACCGACCGGCGTGCCGCCGAGAAGGGCAAGCTGCTCCGCTCCCATGGGGCTCTCCTGCGTGACAATCGCGGGGTTGGACGGCGGGCGGAAGATCCCTTCCCGACGTGCGCGGCTGCCATATCGGGAGCCCCGATCGATCGCGACCAATTGTAGGGGCGACCGGCAGGTCGCCCTGGCCAGCAGCCACGCTTCGATCGCAGCCAGACGGTGGAGGCCGCAGGTTACCCGACCCGCTCAGCGGGCGACCTGCCGGTCGCCCCTACGGCTGATGCCACGAGACCCAAGCGGAGGCACCTCCGGACACTGACTGGTCGGGCGTGGTTGTGCCCGTCGTGCCGGTTGGGTACACTCGGTATGTGGAAGGGCTGATCTTTGCCAATCGTCGAAGCGGGAAGCTACCCGGTGACCATCGCTGCCGATGTGCACGAGGTGTTCATCGCTGTTATCCCGGACTTCCCCACCGTGTATACGAACGGCGACACCCCGGTTGCTGCGCTCGCCAACGCCTACGAAGCTATCGCCCTCGCGCTTGAGTGGTATGAGCAGCAGGGCCAACCGGCGCCCGTGCCAAGTGCGGTCGCCCAAGCGGTGTGACTACGCCCCGCTGAGTCGGCGGGGTCGCGCGAGGATTCCGCCCCTACGCGCCCAACTGACCCGGCGGAGCCCCCCGCCATGCGACGCTGGATCCTGCCGTTACTCGCCGCCGTTCTCGCCGCCACCCTCCTCGGCCAGGTCGCGCCGCCGGGCGAGCTGCGCTTCGAGGCCGAGGACTGCAGCGAGCCGAAGGACGCTTGGGTTGCCAACAAGGAGCTGCCCGGCAGATGGAACCTGTGGAGCACCGACAACGACGCGCTGAGGAAGTGGTCGGGTGGGGTGGTGCTGCGCAGCCCGAACGTCGCCGCCGACCGTGCCCTGCCCGAGGACGGCGCCGCGCCGCTCCACGTCCACCTTACCGGCATCCCCAAGGGCGCCTACGACATCAGCCTCAAACTCGGCCGCGTCCTCGGCGTGTCGCTCGACGGGCTCACTTGGCAGCCCTATCGTGGCGGGATCCTCGCCGGCGGGGTGCAGATCGACAACGGTACCTTTGACCTGTGGGTCGACGACCGCTACGTCGACAAGGACGGCCCCGGCCCGTGCTACTTCGACTGCGTGCTCCTCCGCCCGGCGGTGGCGGTGAAGGACGGGCTGGTGAACCCCGGCTACGAGGCGGCCGAGGGCGAGGCGCCGACCGGCTGGCACTGGTGGTCGCGCGAGGGCGTGGGCAGCGCGGCTGCCGTCACCGACCAGAAGCACTCCGGCGAGCGCGCGGTGCACATCGTCCACCCCGGTACCAAGGACTGGGCCTTCTCTCCCGATGCCGGCCGGCGGGCGAAGCCGGGCGAGGAGCTGGTGGTGCGCGGCTGGGTGAAGTGCAGCGACACGGCGGCGGTGCAGCTCTGCGTGGTGGCCGAGGGCGGGGGTAAGCTACTCACCTGGGACTGCGGCTCGGCGAGCAGCTCCGGCACGCACGACTGGAAGGAGATCGCCGGCGAGGCGACCGTGCCCGCGGGCGCCGACGCCATCTACGTGCGCTGGGTGGGCAACGGCAAGGCGGACGTGTGGGTGGACGAGGTCTCGCTCCAGCCGGGCCGCATCCCGCTCCCCACCCGGCCGCTGGTCAAGGGCTGCGCGCAGACGCGGGTGGAGGAGCGGCTCGACCGCGGCGCCGTGGCGGTGCGCGCGGCGCGCGGCTACCACGTCTCGTGGCGGATGCTCAAGGGCGATCCGGCGGACGTGGCGTTCAACGTCTGGCGCCAGGACGGCAGCGCGGCGCCGAAGAAGGTCAACCCCGCGCCCGTGCGGTGGACCACCGACTACCTGGACGACCAGGCGCCGGACGGTGTCGAGTGCAGCTACCAGGTCGCCACGGTGGTCGGCGGCAAGGAGCAGCGGCCGCCCGCCGTCGCACAGTCTTCCGGGCTGCAGTACCTGCGCCTCAAGCTCGATGGCAACTACACGGTGCAGAAGTGCGTGCCGGCGGATCTCGACGGCGACGGGCAACTGGACTGGGTCCTCAAACAGCCGGGCGACAACATCGACCCCTACGAGACCTACTGGCAGAAGTCGCCGGACACCTACAAGATCGAGGCCTGGACGCACGACGGCAAGCTGCTCTGGCGCCATGACCTGGGCTGGGCCATCGAGCGGGGGATCTGGTACTCGCGACCCGCGCGACGCCGACGGGCGGGTGCAGAGCGGCGCGGAATGGGTGGTGGTGTGGAATGGGCGGACCGGGAAGGAGATCGCCCGCGCGCCATGGCCCGATCGCCAGGGCCTTGAGAACTACAACCTGGCCTCGCGCAACCAGATCGCCGTGGCGTACCTGGACAGCAAAACCCCCTGCCTGATCACCCTGCGCGGCACCTACACGACGATGAAGGCCGAGGCCTGGGAGCTTGCCGGCGGCAAGCTGCAGCAGCTCTGGGCCTACAACGGCAACGACTACGGCGGCAAGTGGCGCGGGCAGGGCGCCCACTTCACCCACTGCGCCGACATCGACGGCGACGGGCGGGACGAGGTGATCCTCGGCAGTGCCGTGATCGACGACACCGGCGCGCCGCTGTGGACGACCGGGATGGGGCATCCCGACGGAGCCTACATCGGTGACATCAATCCGCGCCGGCCGGGGCTGGAGGTGCAGTACAACTACGAGACCGCCCAGCGCCGCAACGGCATCTGCCAGGCGGACGCCCGCACCGGCCGCATCCTGTGGGGCATCGACGAGCCCACCGAGCACGTCCACGGGCAGTCGCTCTGCGCCGACATCGACCCGACGTATCCCGGCCTCGAGTGCTACGGCCAGGACTCCCACAACCACGAGATCAAGGGCGATCCGTGGCTCCTCACCTCCGACGGCAAGCTGATCAGCCGCGAGCAGCGGCTAGGCTTCTTCCAGTGGACGGGCTGGTGGGATGCCGATCTGCAACGCGAGTTGGTGCGGGGGCAGGTAACCAAGTTCGGCGGCGGGCCGGTGGGCAGGGCGGAAGGGAGCATCCTCCTCGTCGCCGACTTGCTCGGCGACTGGCGCGAAGAGATCGTCACCAGCGTGCCCGGCGAGGTGCGCATCTACTCGACGCCCATCCCGGCCACCGACCGGCGCGTCTGCCTGCTCCAGGACCCGCTGTACCGTGCGGACGTGCGAATGCAGTCGATGGGCTATCCGCAGGCGCCGATGACCACCGACTGCCTGGAGGCGGTGTCGCCGGGGCTCAACATGACCGCGATGAGCGACGACAAGGGGGAGCCGGTGGTGCGCCTGGTGGTTTCGGCGCCGATGGCGACGCCGCTGAAGGGCGTGCTGCGGCTGACCGCCGACGGCGCGACAGTGGTGCCGGACACGCTGCCGGTGGACGTGCAGGACGGCGAGCGGCTCGTAAAGACCGTGACGCTCCGGCAGATGGGCCAGGGCCGGCAGGTGGTGGTGCGCGCGGTGCTGGACGGGGCGGAGCGGCCGCTGCACGGCGAGGTGCCGGTGGTGCTCCCCAGCCGCCCGTTGACGGGTGTACCGATGACTCAGGCCGAGTCGTTCACCGCGCAGGGCGGCGGCGAGGTGCACCTGCGCGACGACAAGCCCGGCGCGGTGGGCAAGTCCTTCTCGCACTGGGACAGCGCCGGGCACTGGCTGGAGTGGGGCATCGAGGTGCCGAAGGCAGGCGCCTACCGGCTGGTGATCCGTTACTGCGCGGCGGCCGAGGCGCGCCGGAAGCTGACGGTGGACGGTCAGGACCGCGGCGTGCAGGCGTTCCCCAACACGGGCGGGTTCGGGGCGACGGCCAGCGAGTGGGACCACTTCACGGCGGTCGATGCGCAGGGCAAGCCGCTCAGCCTCGATCTCTCCGCCGGGACGCACCTGATCCGGATGGAGAACGTGGACGGGAAGGGGCTGAACCTGGACTACCTGGCGCTGCGCCCGGCCGAGTGAAGCGCTGCTCTCTGCTTATGGACATCCTCATGCTCACCATGGCGGCTCCAGCATTTGCCTGACGCTGAGGGAACCCATCCGGCTTCAATGGAGTATAGTATCTGGAAGTCGTGACGTGGTCGCGGGTCGCGCAGAGTGGGCGGACGCACCGCCGTGGTGGGGTGGCGCACGCCGATCCGGTGCCCGGTTCACGAGTAAGGTGAGGGTCCGGATGGCACATCGCAGCGGTTCGTTTGCAGCCTGCGCGCTGGCGCTGGCGTTGCTCCTGCACGGTTGCGGCGGCGGTGGCGGGGTGGTGGCTTTGGCCGGAGTGAGGGGCATCGTAACCAACGCCCTGGGGGCGGCCCTGTCCGGCGTGACGCTCCGCTCCGGCTCCGTGACCACCACCTCGGGCGCTGACGGTAGCTACTCGCTGTCCCTGCCCGCGGGCGCCGGTCGCAAGGTCACGGCCAGCAGGGCCGGCTTCGTCGGCACGTTCCAGGTCGTCACGCTGGCGGCCGACCAGACGGCGCCGATGGACTTCGCGCTCAACCCCGTCGGCCAGAGCACCGCGTTGACCTCGCTGCTGAGCACGCCGGCCGTGGCCACCGATCCTCGCGGGGCCGAGGTGCACCTGGCGGCGAACACGCTGGTCGACAGCAACGGCGCGGCGGTCGACTCGGCCACGGTGGCCGTCACCACCGCGCTGCCGTCGGACGCGAAGTTCGGGGCGAGCTTCCCCGGCCTTTTCATCGGCATCCAGAACGGCACCGACGCCGACATCGAGAGCTTCGGGTTCGTGACCATCGACATCACGACCAACGCCGGCCTGGCCTGCAATCTGAAGCCGGGGGCGACGGCGGACATCGCCATCCCGGTGGCCCCGGCCGCCGATCCGGGGACTCCGACCATCGACCTCTGGTCGCTGGACGAGACGACGGGCAAGTGGCTCTTCGTCGTCGCGGCCACCCGTGACGCCAGTGGATCGCCCGTGGTCTACCGCGGCACGGTGACCCACTTCTCCACTTGGAACCTGGACCAGGCCGTGATGTATGCGAACGATGCCCCGCCCGTTACCGTCCACGTCTGGAACACCACCGTCGGCACCAGCCTGGCCGGCGCCAGCGTGGTTCTTTCCACCACCAACAAGACCAACGGCGCAAAGTGGGAGAGCCGCGGCGTTTCGGGCGTCGATGGCAGCATCGCCTTCGCGAGCGTGCCGCGGTCTGACGACGTGGTGGTGACGGGGCTGAAGGACGGCCTGTCTGGCAGTGGCCACTACCAGCATGATCCCCAGCCCGGCATGACGGAAGGGTTCGACCTTGTACTCCACTGACGGCCATTCCGGGACGCTCGAGGCTGTACCCGCGAAGTGGTCGCTCGCCCTGGTGGTGCTGGGCTGCGAGCCCTTGCACCTCGGCCTGAAGCGCAGTTGCCGGCGCCGGGCGCCGCACAGGATCATGGAATGGTGGTTACGATGCTAGGCATGCACAGGCTCGTTGTTCCGGCCGCCCTGGGGACGGCCCTGCTCCTGTCGGGTTGCAGCGGCGGCAGCGGCGTGGCGCTCGCCGTGCTGAAGGGCCTCGTGACCGACGGCAATGGCGCGGCCCTCGCCGGCGCGACCATCCGCTCCGGCACCGCCAGCGGCAACTCCGGTGCGGACGGCAGGTACACGCTGTCGGTCAGCCCGGGCGCGAACCTGAAGGTCACCGCCAGCCGGCCCGGCCGAGTGGCGACCTTTCATGTGGTCAGCGTGGCGGCCGGGCAAACGGTGCCGGTGGACTTCGCGCTCAACCCTGTCGGCCAGAGCACCGCGCTGACCTCGCTGCTGAACACGCCGGCCGTGGCTACCGAGCCACGCGGGGCCGAGGTGCACCTGGCGGCGAACACGCTGGTCGACAGCAACGGCGCGGCGGTCGACTCGGCCACGGTGGCCGTCACCACCGCGCTGCCGTCGGACGCGAAGTTCGGGGCGAGCTTCCCCGGGCTGTTCGTCGGCAACAAAGCCGGCGCCGACGCCGACATCGAGAGCTTCGGCTTTGTGAACATCGACATCACCAGCAACGCCGGCCTGGCCTGCAACCTGAAGCCGGGGGCCACGGCGGACATCGCCATCCCGGTGGCTCCCGGGGCAGACCCCGGCACGCCGACCATCGACCTCTGGTCACTGGACGAGACCACCGGCAAGTGGAGCTTCGTCGTGGCAGCCACCCGCGACGCCACCGGGTCTCCGACGGTCTACCGCGCCACGGTGACCCACTTCTCGACCTACAACCTGGACTCGCCCATCAGCCAGGCTCTATCGTTCACCGTGACGGTCACCGATTCCGGCGGCACGCCGCTGTCCGGCGCCTTTGTGGCTGCTAAGTCCATCGACCAGAACAACGGCGCGGTGTGGCAGGGCTACGGCAACACCGCCAACAACGGCACGGTGTTCTTCCCCAGCGTTCCCGCCGGCCAGGTCAGCATCACCGCGCTCTACCCCCCCGGCATGGTGGGCAACGCGTACCAGTACAACCTGAACGGCAACGCCGCGACGGCGACGATAGTCGTCTACCCGACGGTCCAACAGACGTTCCAGGTGGCGTACCTGAACAACGGCGTGCAGACCCCGCTGCCGGGTGTCATGGCCGCGGTGGCGACTTCGCTGGACACCGTCTCCAGCCCGGTGTACGCCCGTGGCGTGACCGACCAGAACGGGCTGGTGACCCTGACGATCCAGGACGGCGTGCCGCCTTACCAGATCAGCGCCAGCACCACGGTTGGTGGGCAGAGCCTGTCGATCAACGGCAGCTACAACAGCATCGCCGGCCTGCCGGCGGTGTGGGTGCTGCAGTGATCGGCCAGTGGAGCGCGCCCGCCGGCCAAGGCAGCCGGCGGGCGCCGGATGACCAGAGGAGGGCTGCGATGCGACGTGTGAACAAACTGGCTGGGCTGATGGCCACGGCGCTGCCGCTGCTTCTGGCTGGTTGCGGCGGCGGTGGCGGGGTGGTGGCTTTGGCCGTGGTGAGGGGCATCGTGACCAACGCCCTGGGGGTGGCCCTGTCCGGCGTTAGCGTCAAGTCCGGCTCGGCCACCGCGGTTTCCGGCGCTGACGGCAGCTACACGCTCTCGGTGGCCCCGGGCACGAACCTGAAGATCACCGCCAGCCGGGCCGGCTCGGTGGACACGTTCGAGGTCCTCACACTGGCGGCCGGGCAGTCTGTGCCACTGGACTTCTCCCTCAACCCCGTCGGCCAAAGCACGCCGGTGACGGGTCTGCTCAACACGCCCGCCACGGTGACCGACCCGCGGGGCGGCGAGGTGAGGCTGGGGGCCAACACCGTGGTGGACGCCAACGGCGCGCCGGTGGACGCCGTCACCGTGGCGGTCACCACCGCGCTTCCCACCGACGCCAAGTTCGCCGCCAGCTTCCCCGGCTCGTTCGTCGGCACCAAGGCCGGCGTAGACGCCGCCATCGAGAGCTTCGGCTTCGTCACCATCGCCATCACCAGCAATGCCGGGAACCCCTGCAACCTGGCGCCGGGCGCCACGGCCGACCTTGCCCTGCCAGTGGATCCCGCGGCCGACCCGGGTACGCCGACGATCGATCTCTGGTCGCTGAACGAGACCACCGGCAAGTGGGTCTTTGAAGCGGCCGCGGCGCGTGACGCCAGCGGTGGCACCGTCGTGTACCGCGCCACGGTCAGCCACTTCTCGTCCTGGAACCTGGATGCGCCGATCCCGGCGAGCATCCCCCTCACGGTCACGGTGCGGAATGCCGGCGGCAGCCTGGTGTCCGGCGCCAGCGTGGTGGTCAGCGCCGCCGACGGTGCCACCGGCGCGATGTGGGAGGGGCGGGGCGTCACCGACGCCAACGGCACGGCGTTCTTTCCCGCCCTGCCGCAGGCCAATTCGGGCTTCGTGGACGCCACCGTGCGGTTCGGCGACCAACTGGGCACCGGGTCGGCATACACCATCACCAACAACGCCGCCTCGATGACGATCCCGATCTACAAGCTGGTCACGCGCACCTTCACGCTTGTCTACCTTAACAACGGGGTCCAGACTCCCATCCCGAACCAGTTGGCGGAGGTGGACCAGATCACCGGCTTCCTGGGCACCCGGGCGTTCGGCAACACGGATGCGAACGGGCAGGTGACGCTGACGCTGGAGGAGGGGCACCAGTACTACACCTGGGAGGCCCACACGGGGAGCATCGGCGGCAACTTCTACAACATCGACGGCAACCAAGGGCACGTGCCCAACACGCTCGCTGCTGTGCCCGCGGTGTGGGTGCTGCACTGAGGTGGACGAGACAGGTGCGCTCGTGTCGGCGAGGCAGTCCGTCGTAGGGGCGACCCTTGTGGTCGCCCGGCTCCGTGTGCGTCGGCCCCGGACGGGC
>JACPDV010000174.1:0-3633 GCA_016183835.1 Armatimonadota bacterium | reverse complement strand
ACAAGGGTCGCCCCTACGACGGACATTGCCTCGCGCAGCCTGCTTCGCCAGCAGACATGCTCCTGCAGGCCGCCCTCATTCACCCAAAGATGGTGTAGTACCGATGCGCCACCTCCCGCGTCGCCGAGGCGCTGAGCAGCGACCACGCCATCCCCGCGATGAGATAGTGCCCGACAATCAAGCCGACGAAGAGCGGCAGCACCCGCCTGAACAGCTTCAGCCCGCCGTAACGTAGGAGCAGCGACTTCAGCAGCCAGAGGGTCAGGAACGGCCACCACATCGGCGACGTGTCGCCGTACGCCGTGGCCAGCAGATACCCGATGGGGTGCAGCGGGAAGCCGACGTGCGCGCGGCGGCCGGCGGCGAGGAGCAGCGTGACACCCGCGCCGGCCAGAGTATACGCCAGCCTTATCCGGTCGGTGCGTTCCGGCTGGAGGACCTGACTGTTGAGCTCGTTGTACTCCTGCACCACCGTGGCCGTGCGCCAGTCGGCCGTGCCCGGCCTGCCCTCGAAGTAGTTCAGCCCCTCCTCGTAGTTGTAGCCGAGGTAGTTGATCGTGCCGATCACCGTGCCGGCCACCAGCGCGACCGCCAGCCAGATGACCATCCGCCGCTGCCGGACGTGGGCCTGGTCGGCCAGCCGCATGCCCTCGAGGTTGAAGCTCGCCGCGGCGAAGGCCGGGTGGAACCGCGCCAGGAAGCCCGCCACATAGAACGCCGTGAGCCCGTGCGGGCCGTGGCCGGCCACCAGGATCGTGTCGCTGCCGAGCGCCTGGATGAACAGCTTGCGCGGGTAGCCGTAGGGATAGATGAACTCGAGCGCCAGCCCGGCCTCCACGCGGAGCCGGAGATAGACAAGGGTGAAGAGGAAGATCACCACCAGGTAGCCCACCGCGAGCCAGCGCGGCACGCCGCCCCTGCTCAGGAACCAGGCGCAGTAGGCGAGCGAGCCGAGCAGCCCGAGCCAGGTGGCGCGGTAGCTCACCGGCTCGCGATCGTCGTCGAGGTCGCGGCGGAAGAGGCAGCACCAGGCCGCCCGCAGGTGCCGCCGCACGCCCCAGGCGAGGAGCAGCGCCATCGCCAGGTAGCCGCCGGTGGACTGCTCCTGGGTGAACGGGAAGCCCGGCTGATCCAGCCCCGCGTAGGTGCCGCCCACGGCGAACAGGCGCACGGCGACATACGAGAACCAGCCGGAGAAGAGGATCTCGCCGGGCACCCACCAGGCGAAGCCGTAGATCTCCGGGCGGTTGAACAGGATCATCGGCTGCAGGTGCCTGAGCGAGCCGCTCAGATCGGGTGGCATGTAGATGTTGGGCTTGATGGCCGGCACGGCTTCGACGAAGGCGTGGCCGATGTTGGTGGCGCTGATCAGCGTGGAGACGAGGAACCCGGCCCAGAACCAGGCGTTGCGCCAGAGCCGCAGGCCCGGCTCAGTGAGGGCGATGGGGAGCTGGGTGACCGGGAACATCAGCCGGTCGTGCTCCATCCACGGCCGCCGCACGAGGCTGGCGAGGCAGACCACGCCGAGGAACAGGGAGCCGAAGAACGAGCCCCAGGCGAGCAGCACGCCACGCCACGCGGCCCACGGCACGCCCTGGCCGGGCAGGCCCTCGTAGAGCCCCTTGATGGCGGCCACGTCGCGCAGCGCGTACCAGCCGGGAAGGTCGGCGGCGAGCCGCTCGAACTGGTTGGTGGGCTGCTGGTAGTATCTGAGCGCCGAGAAGTAGGGGAACAGCGCGCGCACGCCGTAGGTGCCGGTGGCGGCGCAGGCGAGGCACAGCCCGGCGTAGACCACCAGCAGCTCGGCGCGGGTGAACCGATGGCGCGCGAGCGATCCGCGGAGGCAGCCGTTGACGCCGAGGAGGAGCAGCAGCCCCGCCACCGCGGCGACCGGCGGGACGCCGGCGGTGATGTAGCGCCCGATCACGAACTCGCAGCCGCGCATCAGCGCGTTGACCGCGAGCATGAGCAGCAGGGCGACGACCACGCTCCGGAGCGTGACCCTCCCCGGCTCGCTCATGGCGCCTCGCCGAGCAGGCGCGCCAGGTTGCCCCCGGCGATGCCCTCCCGCACCGGTTCGTCCACCTCGAGCATCTGCAGCTTCAGCAGCGCCGAGCCGGGGCCCTGCAGCGGCAGGCCGGTGGCGAACAGGACCTTCTCCGCGCCGAATGCCTCGATCATCTTCTGCACCGAGCCGCGGAGCACCACATCGCCGCGGCACAGGTCCACACCGAACGCGCGCTCGCGCCAGACCGCGTCGGTGCCGAACGGGCTGCGCTCCACGCCGAGCCCGTTGAGGATCAGGAACCGCAACGCGGGGTAGGGCAGGAGCGCGCCGGCGAGCGTGGCGGGCTCCAGGTCTTCGGGCACGTCGAGCCAGTGGCGCTGCCGCCGGTCTTCGTGCCGGCAGACGAACGCCGCCACCAGTCCGCGCTCGGACAATGCGCCCAGGATCCGCTGACCGTCCGGCCCGGCCAGGTCGTAGTTGTGATAGTTGGGGTAGAGCCGCACGCCACGCCAGCCGTGAGTCTCGTGACCGTCGGCCAGGTCGCGCTCCCAGCCGGCGTACGCCGGGTTGAGCACGCCAAAGGGAGTCAGGCGCGCGCGATGCGGTGCGATCTCCTCGATCAGCTCCTCGTTGCCGGCCTGGCAGTCGCGGTAGCAGACGGCGCTCAGCGAGGCCACGGCGGCGCGCTGGATCCCGGCCTCGTCGAGCCGCTCCAGGAGCTGCGCGGCGGTGCGGGTGCGATGGCCGCGGAACGGCCACGAACCGATGGAGGCCTGGGCGTCGTAGAGTGTCATCCCACCCTCCGATCCAGGATGGCCTGCATGTTGCCGTAGCCGATCGCGGCGACCTGCTCGCCGGTCAGGTGTGCGTCGGCGAGCTTGCCCACGCCGCCCTCCATGGTCATGTCGGTGGCGAAGAGGAGCCGCTCGTGCCCGATGGCGGCCACGGCGCGGTCGATCATCCCATCGTCCACCACGGAGCCGCTGGTGTCGACGTAGACGCCCGGACACTCGCGGAGCTGGCGGAGCTGCCACTCCCAGTCGCCGCCGCCGCCGAGGTGGCCCATGATGAACATCGCCTCGGGATAGCGCCGCCAAGCGGCGGTCAGGTCGCCGGCGTCGGTGATGCGCGGCTGCTCGAGATGCAGCTTGTTCTTCCAGGTGCGGCCGGCGTGCCACAGCATCGGCACGGCGTGCTCGATGGCCAGCTCGTAGAGCGGGAAGCAGACCGGCTCGTCGGCGCGGTACTGGTGGTAGAACTTGAACCCGATCATGCCGGCGTCGAGGCAGCGACGGGCCTGGTCGAGCGCGGCGTCATGGTAGGCGGGGTGGAGGTACGCGTAGCCGAGGATGCGCTCGGGATGCCGCCGCATGGCGGCCAGGACGGCATCGTTGCACGCGCGCACCTCGTCGGGCTCGGGGTAGCGGTTGCCGGTCACCGGGATAGAGCAGCAGAGCTTGGCGATGCCCAGGCGGTCGGCGGCGCGGAGCATGTCGTCGTCGCTGTAGCCCCAGTCGAAACCGGCGCCGCCGACGTGCATGTGGGCGTCGATCTTCGGTTGGGCGAGCAGGAGGTTCATGCCGGCGGATTCACGCCGGGATGATGCCATCCTCCAGCGCCCGCTC
>JACPDV010000173.1 GCA_016183835.1 Armatimonadota bacterium | reverse complement strand
GGGGTGCGCAACCTGGACCGGATGCTGGCGCGGGTCTGCCGTAAAGTGGCGCGCGAGGTGGCGGCGGGACGGACCACGAAGCGGCGCATCACGCCGTCGCAGGTGGAGCGGGTGGCCGGGCCGCCGCGCTACACGGAGACCGCGGAGCGCGAGGAGACCGACCAGGTGGGTGTGGCGGCCGGGCTGGCCTACACCTCGGCGGGCGGCAGCCTGCTCAACATCGAGGTGGGCGTGGTGGCCGGCAACGGCGACTTGCGGCTCACCGGGCGGCTGGGCGAGGTGATGAAGGAGTCGGCGCAGGCGGCCCTGAGCTACGTGCGGAGCCGGGCGGAGCAGATCGGCGCGCGGGTGGATGTGAGCAAGTCCGACATCCACATCCACGTGCCGGAGGGCGCCACGCCGAAGGACGGTCCGTCGGCCGGGGTGACGATGGCGGTGGCGCTGGCCTCGGCGCTGTCGGGCCACGCGGTGAAGCGCAACGTGGCGATGACGGGCGAGATCACGCTCCGCGGGCGGGTCCTGCCGGTGGGCGGGGTGCGCGAGAAGGTGTTGGCGGCGTTCAGGAGCCGGATGGACGAGGTGATCCTGCCGGACGAGAACCGCCGCGACCTGGACGACGTGCCGAACCGGGTGCGGCGGGGGATCACGTGGCGCTTCGTGCGGCACATGGACGACGTGCTGCGCTATGCGCTGGCCGAGGGGGAGACGCTGTTCCCTCCGGCGGCCGGCACGTCAGGCGGGCAGCAGAGCTCGAACGGTTTGGGCTAAGAGGGTGTCTTGGAACGTCGATTCGGCACCTCTCCCACCGGGAGAGGTCGGCCGTCCGCGGCCGGGTGAGGGCGTTTCCGCGCGGCGTCGACGGCCCTCACCCCAGCCCTCTCCCGGTGGGAGAGGGGGCCGGATCCGGACATGCTGCCATGCCGAGAGACCCTCTTCGAACTGCTCCCAGAGCGAGTTCTTGTCATTCGGGTCCGTGGCCAAGGTGATGTTGTTGCCCGGCCACGGGTGGCTCGGGTAGAAGGGCATGTCCCGCTTCATCCACTTGACATGACCATCGCACCAGCCGATGTTGAGTCCATCGTTGTGCCGCGGCGTGGGGCGTGAGATGTAGATGTACGTGGGCTGGTGGGGCGGGTTGACGTGGTAGTTCGAAGCCTCCACCGGCGGGTTGGCATCGTTCCAGCCTGCTTCGCACAGGATCACGGTCTCGGCCGGCGAGGCCACGCGGGCCATGGCAACCGCGCTGAGGTAGTAGTAGTTGTAGCCGTACCCGAGCCAGAGCGTGGACGATGGGCAGCGTACCAGTTGCTGGTTCTTCATGTACGGCTGGGTCGTGCCCACCCAGCTCTCGTAGAAGCTCCACGGGGCGTAGCTGTACATCACCTGGACTTCGTCGTAGTCCTGGGCGTACTGCAGGTAGGCCAGCACGATCTGTTTGGTGTTGCTGGAGCACGACGACTGCCGCGCCTTCTCGCGGGCCTTCGCGAACACCGGGAACAGAATCGCGGCGAGGATGGCAATGATCGCGATCACCACCAACAGCTCGATCAGCGTGAATCCGTGTCGTTTCATGGTTTCCCTCCTGAGCGTGCACCCCCACTCGCTGATGGCTATTGTAGCCGGCCTTTCGACGGACTGCAAGAGCCGGCGGTCATTGCGACGTGCCTGAGCGACGGTGAAGAGGATGACGTCCGGAAGCTACGGGCGACTCACCCGTAGCCTGGCCCTCGGGTCGGCCACCTCGACGGCGGACGGTGCTGGCCCCTGCGGCTCCCTGCGGTCGTAGACGTCCCCCTCGCCGCCCCGCACCGGCGGGATCACCCCCGCCCGCAGCGCCGCCACCGCCGCCGCCGCCGCCAGCGCACCCGCCGCGCCCAGCGAGTCGCCGTAGAGCCCGCTCGGCGCTGCGCAGTGCTCGTCCGCGGCATGGTGCGGCGCCAGCTCCGTGGACACCAGCCGGGCGTCGGTCGGCTCGTCTCCACCGCAGCGGAGCACCGCCAGCACTTCGGCGCCGCGCGCTTGCGCGTGCTCGATGCTCTCCAGCAGCAGGATCGCCGCGCCCTCGCCGAGCACCAGACCGTGTTCCGCGAACGGGTCGTACTCGTCCGGATCGTCCCCCGCGAACAGCTCCTCGCAGTAGGCCTCGACCAGCTCCCGGCTCAGCGCCTCGACGCCGCCGGCCAGGACGCAGTCGGCGTGCCCCGCCGCCAGCGCCACCAGCGCGGTCTGCAGCGCCAGGGTGCCGGACGAGCGGCCCGAGGTGACCGTGGCGTGGTAGCCACGCAGGCGGAAGTCGATGCTCACCAGGCTCGCCGGCGTGTTGGCGAAGGCGTGGCTGAAGAGCAGCGGAGTGGCGAAGCGGACGCCGCGCTTCCGCACCCGGTCGGTGTAGGCCAGCATCGTGACGTGGCAGCCGAACATGGTGCCCAGCACGATCCCGGCGCGCTCCTCGTCCGCCGGCGGGCGCTCCAGGCCGGCGTGGTCGAGGCACAGCTTGGTCGCTGCCAGCGCGAACTCGGAGCAGCGGTCGAGGTAGGTCTTCTCCGCCACCAGGTAGCGGTTCACGTCGAACCCGAGCACCTCGCCGGCGAGCACGCTCGGGTTGGCGGAACAGGGCGCCAGGCCCGCCACGCCCTGCGCGACGGAGTCGGCGAAGTCGTCGTACCCGATGCCGATGGGGCTGACCACGCCGATTCCCGTGAGCGCGGCAACCAGCTCGCTCATGCCACCCTCCCGAGCAGGATCGCACTGTTGTTGCCGCCCAGGCCCGCACTGACTGAGAGCGCCACCCCGAAGTCGGCCTCCTGCGCCGCACCGGGGACGCAGTTCAGGTCGCATTCGGGGTCCGGCTCGTCCAGGTTGAGCGTCGGCGGCGCGATCCGGTGTTTCAGGGCGAGCACCGTATCACGCCGGGTTTGAGGCCGGCCTGACCGAGCGCCATGCGGATGGCGTGGACCATCCCCTCGCCGCCTTTGTCCGGCGCGGTCATGTGGTAGGCGTTGTTGTTCACGCCGTAGCCGAGCACCTCGGCCAGCACGGTGGCGTCGCGGAGGGTGGCGTGCTCGGCCGACTCCACGACCAGCGCGGCGGCGCCCTCGCCGAAGATGGTGCCGCTGCGCTTCACGTCGAACGGGCGGATGGTGTCGGTGGAGATGGTGTGGAGGATGCTCAGCCCGCTCAGGCAGAACATGCCCAACTCGTCGAAGCCGACGGCCACCGCGGCGTCGCAGAGGCCCAGGCGGACCAGGTCGGCGGCGTGGCCGAGCGCGTGGGTGCCGCCGGAGCAGGCATTGGAGAGCGTCACGGCCGGGCCGTCCCAGCAGGGCGCGCCGCCGTGGAAGTCGAGCTCGCGGTAGCGGTCGGCGGCGGCCGGCGACTCCTGCCAGTGGTGCTGCCCGCCGAAGTTGGTGGCGCCCACATACCCGGCCAGCTCCGGGTCAAGCCCGGCCTGCTCGAGCGCCTCGGCCACGGCGCGCGCCGCGTAGCCGGCGGGGCGGGGCAGGTCGGCCTCGCGACAGGCGCGCCACTCCTCCTCGGGCACCTCCCCGGACAAGGCGTTGCGCAACCCCGTCGCGTCGAGCCGCCGCATCGGCCGCAGCCCGCTCTCGCCGGCCGCGAGCCGCGACCAGAACCGCTCGGCGCCCACGCCCAGGGCCGACACCACGCCCAACCCCGTGACCACCACGCGTCTCATGCGCTCATCCCGCCGTCGACCACGAACACCTGCCCCGTGACGTACGCCGCCGCGTCCGAGGCCAGGAAGACCACCATCGCCGCGACCTCCTCCGGCGTGCCGAAGCGCCCGAGCGGGATGCTGCTCAGCATCGCCTCGCGCCGCGGCGCCGGCATGTCGGCCGTCATCGCCGTGTCGATCACCCCGGGCGCCACGGCGTTGACGGTGATCCCGCGCCGCGCCAGCTCGCGCGCGGCGGCCTTGGTCAGCCCGATCAGCCCCGCCTTGGCCGCGCTGTAGTTGCAGCGCATCGCGTCGCCGCGCAAGCCGGCCACGGACGAGAGGTTGATGATCCGCCCGTGGCCCGCCTTGCCCAGCGCGCGCACCGCGTGCTTCATGGTGTGGAAGGCGCCCCGCAAGCTGGCGTCCATCACGTCGTCCCACTCGCCGGCGGTCAGGTAGGTGAGGTACTTGTCGCGCAGCACGCCGGCGTTGTTCACCAGGATGTCGAGCCCGCCCAGCTCCTGCTCGGCGGCGGCGAGGAGCGCCTTAACCGCCGCCTCGTCGGCCACGTCGGCCTGCAGCGCCACCGCGCGGCGGCCCAGCCCGGCGATCGCGGCCGCGACCTCCGCGGCGGCGGCGGCGGAAGTCTTGTAGTTCACCGCCACGTCGGCGCCGGCCTCGGCCAGGGCGAGCGCGATGGCGCGCCCGATGCCGCGGCCGCCGCCGGTGACCAGAGCCCGGCGTCCGTCAAGCGTCACCGTCGCCCTCCAGGATGGCCTCGGCCACGGCAAACTCGTCGCTGTGCGAGATGCTGACGTGCCAGCGGCTGCCGCCCAGCGCGCGGCTGCGCTCGGCGGCGGCGCCGTGGAGCGTCAGCCGGGGTGCACCGGCGGGGTCGTTGAGGATCTCGATCTGCGTGAAGGTGACTCCGGCGCTGACGCCGGTGCCGAGCGCCTTCATCACCGCCTCCTTGGCGGCGAAGCGCCCGGCGAGCCGCTGCACCGCACGCGGCCCGGCGGGCATGGCCGCGGTCTCAGCGGGGGTCAGGAGGTGCCGGAAGCAACGCTCGCCGTGACGGCGGTACATGCGGGCGATGCGCTCGATGGAAACGATGTCCACGCCGAGGCCCACGATCACCGTCGTCTCCCGCGAGCTACAGCTCGAGGCTCAGGCCTTCGTAGCCGACCACCACGCGCGGGCGGACGACGGAGGGCATGCGATCGAGGTAGCGGAGGGCGTCGTCGAAGATGCGGCGGATCTTGTCGTCGCCGTACGACGGCTCATGGTGGACCATGACCAGGGTCTTTACATCGGCGTCGGTGGCCAGGTCGATCCCGATCATGGCGCTGGAGTGGCCCCAGTTCTGCTTCTCCACGAGCACCTCGCGGAGGGTGTACTGCGCGTCGAACACGAGCACGTCGGCGCCGCGGTAGAACTCCACGTAGCGCTGCCAGTAGTCGCCGGCCAGCTCGCGGTACTCGGCGTCGCAGGCCACGATCACGGTGTGCCCGTCGGCCTCGAACTTGAAGGAGTAGGCGTCACCCGGGTGGTCGAGGGTGCAGGCGGTGACCTTCAGCCGCCCGTCGAACAGGGTGATCTGCTCGGGCATGTCGTGGTAGCTCTTGGTGGCGCCCATGACTTCCATGCCCACGGGGAAGAAGCGGAAATCGTGCTGATAGCGCAGACGGCCCTCGATGTCCGGGTGGCGGGCGTAGATATCGAAGCGGTTGCCGGGAATGTAGAGCGGCTTGAAGAAGGGGAAGCCGAGGATGTGGTCCCAGTGGGTGTGGGAGAAGAGGATCACGGCATGGCCCTGGCCGCGGCCGAAGGGGCCTTCGAGCAGGTGCTCGCCGAGAGCGCGGAGCCCGCTCCCGGCGTCGACGATGAGCAGATCGCCGGCGGCGGTGGTGACTTCGAAGCAGGTCGTGTTGCCGCCCCACACGCCGCGCTGGTGGATGGGCAGGCTCTGGACGTAGTCGCGCACCGCCTCCTCGTCGCTGAGGTCGATCCCGTTCGCGCCGAGCAGCGCGTGGACGATCTTCTCCGTCAGCTCCTCGGTGGAGGACGGGGTCGGGATCGAGCCGCGCACACCCCACAGCCGTAGCCTCATGTACCCCTCGCCCTCAGCTCCCGCTCAGCTCCGCCAGCGCCTCCGCCGGCGTGTCGCGGACCTCGAACAGGCGGCTGAACCCGGCGATGTCAAAGACCTCGCGCACCGCCTCCTGGAGCCCGGACAGCCGCATCTGGAAATCGCCGCGCGCGCTGCGCTTGGCCAGCGTCAGGAGCACCCGGAGCCCGGCGCTGCTGACATAGTCCGTGGCGGTCAGATCGACCACCAGGTGCCGCCCATCGCTGACGGCCGCCTGGAGCTGCTCCTCCACGTCGGGGGCCGTGTAGGCGTCGATCCGGCCGCTCACGGCCGCCACCGCCACGGTGTCGGTCCCGCTGATCTCAACCTCCATGCGTCTCCCCTGCGGCCCCGGGCCGTTGCTTGACCAAAACCAGCTCCTTCCCTCCGGCGGTCGGGCGAATCTCGACACTGTCCATCACCCGGCGGATCAGGTAGATCCCGAGCCCGCCTACGTTGCGTTTCTCCAGCGGGGCGTCGAGGTTGGGGATCGGCACGGCGCCCAGGTCGAACGGCTCCCCGGCATCCTGCACCCGAATGGTCAGGGCGTCCGCGGCTTCCTCGCACACCACCCGAAAGGCCTCCTCGACACCGCGAGCGGTCACGTGCAGCACCACGTTGGCCGCGGCCTCGTCCGCCGCCAGCCTGATCCGCGCCACTTCCTCGTCCGCGAAGCCGGCCCGCCGCGCCATGAACGACACGAAGTCGCCGACCAGCTCCAGGTACTCCGTCGCCGCGGGCACCACCAGCTCCGCCCTCTGCAGGCCCATCCGCGCTCCTAGATCGTCAGCCCTTCGCCCGGCGCCAACACCGTGACCTCCGCCGCTCCGGCCACCGCCGCCACGAACCGGCTCGGATCCTGCCGGATCGGCGGGAACGTGTTGTAGTGGCAGGGCACCGCCCGTTTCGCCCCCAACATGCGCACCGCCTCCGCCGCATCCTCCGGTCCCATCGTGAAATTGTCGCCGATCGGCACCAGCGCCAGGTCGATCGCGTGCCGCCGCCCCACGAGGGCCAGGTCGCTGGTCAGCCCCGTGTCGCCCAGGTGGAGCACCGTCTTGCCGCCCGCGCTGTAGAGCACGCCGGCCGCCGTCCCGGCGTAGCGGATGGTCCGCCGCTCGTCGTCCACCATCCCCGTGCCGTGCGTCGCGTGGGTGAACTTCACTCGCCCGAAGGGGTACTCCGCGCTCCCGCCGATGTGCATCGCGTGCGTCTCGACACCCTCCCAGCCGAGCAGCGTGGCCAGCTCGTAGACCGCCACCACCGGGATCCCGAGCCGCTTGGCGATGGCCACCGTGTCGCCCACGTGGTCGCCGTGGCCGTGGGTCAGCAGGATCGCGTCTGCCTGCACCTCGTCGGGCGACCTGGCCGCCTGCGGATTGCCCGCCAGCCAGGGATCGAGGAGCACCCGGCCGGCCTCGCTCTCCACCTCGAAACAGGCATGCCCGAGGAACGTGACCCGCATCATTCGCCTCCCAGCACGTCGCGCACGGCGCCCTGCACCTGTCCGGCCAGCGCCTCGGACAACGATTTGAGCACGTCGGGGTCGAGCGGGGCGCCGCTCGCCTGCGGGTGCCCGCCGCCGCCCATCCGCTCGGCCACCAGGTGGGCCGGAATGCTCTTCGAGCGGGTCCGCAGGCTGCACTTCACCGCGTGGCGGTCGAGGTTGCGCAGGTCGAGGAGCGCCACCAGGGTGTGCTCGTCGCCGATGGCTTCGCCCACCTCGCTGGCCGAGCCCCAGCAGCAGGCGGCCTTGAGCCGTCGCCCGTCGCCCAGGTCGTGCACCACCGCCGAGCCCTCCGCCAACTCAATGCTCCACGCCCGCGCGTCGGCCGTCGCCCGCGCCGCCTCGGTCATGGCCTCGGTCCAGTGGTAGACCCGGCCGAGGTCGTCGCGCAGTAGTTTGTAGAGGTCGAACGCCGCCATGTTGCCGAGGATGTCGTTGAAGTCCTGCGCCTCGGGGATGCGCCGCACCCAGAGGTCCTGGTCGTGGCAGTACTCGGTGAGGGTCTGCAGCGGGAGAGGGATGTCGAACCCCAGGCCGACCACGTAGTCTCGCGGATGCTCAGGTCGGTCAGCCAGATGGTCTCGAAGCGCCGGGCATGGGTCTCGACCAGGTCGGGGAGGCCAGCGTACTCGCAGAAGAAGACCTGCGCGTCGGGCATCGCGGCCCGAGCCAGCAACGCGCACACCAACCCGTCCAGGTCGTTGTGCGTGAAGATGGCGCAATGGCCCATGCTGCCTGCCTCCCTCACGCGCTTTCCGGGTTCGCTCCAAGGCCCGTCGCAGTGGCCATTGTAGGTACCCCTCCGAGACCTTGTCAAGGCTCGTTACACCCTCGTAACCGCGCTCCCTGAGCGCCTTCGGTAGCCCTCGCGGAGGAGCGCGACCGGATGCGTGACCGCCAGCCCGGTGCCTGCGTTGATCTGCATCTGGCACGTGCCGCAGCCGGTGGCTTGCTCGACTTCATCCCGAACGTGCCGGCGATGCCGCAGCAGGTGTCGGCGATGGGCACGCGGGTGACCCCGGGCAGCAGGTCGAGCAGCTTCGCCGCGCTCCCGGCGGCACTGGGCTGGGCCTTGAGGTGGCATGGCTCGTGGTAGGCGATGACCTTCCCCAGCGGCGGGAAGTCCAGGTCGAGCCGGCCCTCGGCGTGGAGCTCGAGGAGGTACTCGTGGATGTCGGCCACCTGCCGGGCCAGCGGCCGCGCCTCCTCGCCGAGCAGCTCGAGGTAGTCACGGCGCAGCGCCAGGCCGCAGCTCGCCGCGGAGGCCAGCACGCGGATGCCGTCCCGGAGGTGCGGCAGGAGCCGGCGGAGGTTCCAGGCGGCGTCCTTGCGGGCGCTCTCCTCGCTCCCCACAGTGATCTTGGCGATCCCGCAGCAGCGCAGGTCGGACGGCACGCTGACCGCCACGCGGTTGGCCTCGAGCACCTCGATGGTCGCCCACGCCTCGCCGTCCGGATCGTTGTAGAGCCCGTAGCAGCCGGGGAAGTAGAGCACCCGCCGCTCGGCCTCACGCCACCACTTGGTGCGGTAGGTGATGAAGGGCAGCCGGCGGAACTCGGGCATCGCGCGGCGGTGGTCGATCCCCACCATCGCCTCCATCGCTCCGCGGAGCAGCGGCGAACGGAGCGCCAGGTTGGCCAGCGGCGCCACCGCCGCGTTGAGCCGAGAGGTGCGCCCCGAGTCGGCCAGGATGCGGTTCTGCAGCGTCTGCCCGCGGTGCTTCACGTAGGCCGCCCGCGCCCGCCGCGCCAGGCCCGGGATGTCCACCTTGGTGGGGCACTCGGTGAGGCAGAGCTGGCAGTTGACGCAGAGGTCCATGACCCGTTTGAACGAGCGGTCGTAGAGCATGGTGTGCGGCAGGTCGCCGCGGACCAGCGCGCGGAGCAGGTTGGCCTTGGCTCGCGCCGTGGCCGCCTCCTCGCCGGTGGCGAGGAAGACCGGGCAGTAGTCGCGACAGGTGCCGCAGCCGTGGCACTTGTCCATCTCGAGCCGCCACTCGGGCTCGTCGAAGACGCTGCCGGTGGGCACAATCCGCGCGTTGCGCCCGAGCCGCAGATCGTCGGTCACGCGCCGGGCGCCGTCGGGCGTCACCACCTTCCCGGGGTTGAGCACGCCCTGCGGGTCGAAGAGCTGCTTGACCGCCTCGAACAGCGGGTAGACGGGCCCGTACATGCGGCGCAGGAGCGGCGTGCGCGCCAGCCCGTCGCCGTGCTCCCCGGCGATGCTGCCGCGCAGCGAGACGAGCAGGTCGCAGGCGTCGGAGGCGATGGCCTCCATCTTGGCCACGTCCTTCGAGCTGCGCAGGTTGAGCACCGGCTTGATGTGCAGGTGCCCGCTCCCCGCGTGGCCGAAGACGCACGCCTCGACCTGGTGCTTCGCCATGATCGCCGACAGCCCGCGAATGTACTCGGGCAGCCGGGCCGGCTCCACGGCGCCGTCTTCGACGAAGGTGATGGGCTTGAGCTGGCCAGGCATGCGGTTGAGGATCGGGTTGGCGGCGTCGCGCAGGGCCCACAGGCGTTTCTGCTCGGCGGGGTCGGTGGCGGCGACGAGGTTGATCCCCGTGCGGCCGGCGAACGCCTGCTGCACCCGCGCCAGTCCCTCGGCCACGGCGCCCCCCTCCGCGCCGTCCAGCTCCACCAGGAGCACCGCATCGGGGTCGCCGGGCACCGCCTCCATGGCCGCCGCCTCGTGCCCGCGGAGCAGGTTGAGGAACGAGCGGTCGACGATCTCCAGGGCCGAGAGCGCGAACGACAGCAGCTCGTTGACCACGTCGCCGACATCCGCGAGAGCCGCCACGCAGACCAGCGCGGAGGCCCTGGCGGCCGGCCGGGCGAGGGTGCGCAGGTCGGCCGAGACGACGAACGCCAGCGTGCCCTCGCTCCCGCTCACCAGCCGGGTGAGGTCCACACGCTCGGGGGTCCAGGCGCCGGGCAGGTCGTAGCCGCTGCTCGACTTGTTGGCCCGCGGCCAGTGCTCCGCCAGTAGCCCCTGGGCGGGCTCGAGGAGCGCCTCGACCTGGCCGGCGAGCGAATTGCCGCGGACCGGCCGCGGCTCGGGCGCCAGCGTGGTGCGGCTGCCATCGGCGAGGATCACGTCCAGCGACCGGACGTACTCCTTGGTGGTGCCGTACTTCACCGAGTGGGCGCCGGAGGCGTTGTTGGCGATCATGCCGCCGAGGGTGGCGGCGCGGCCGCTGCTGGGATCCGGTGGGAAGAACCGCCCGCGCTCGGCGAGGTGCGCCTGGAGCCCCTTGAGCACCACGCCGGGCTGCACGCGCACGTGCTCCTCGTCGAGGTCCTCGGTGGCGGTGAGGTGGCGGCTGACATCGACCACGATCCCCGGCCCCACGGTCTGCCCGGCCAGGGCGGTGGCGGCGCCACGCGGGACGATGCTCAGCCCGTGGCCGGCGGCGTAGCGGATCACCGCGGCCACATCGTCGGCGTGTTTGGCCACCACGGCGCCGAGCGGCATGGTCTCGTAGACGCAGGCGGCGCTGGCGTAGAGAGTGCGGCCGACGGGGTCGAAGTGCAGCTCGCCGTCCACCTCGCGGGCCAGGTCGGAGGCCACGTCCATCGGCTCGATCGCGTGCGCCACGCTCAACTCCCGGTCGGCACCAGCTCGCGCAGCCGCTCGACACACCCGGGGATCGCGGCCAGGACTGTCTCGATCTCGGCTGTCGTGTTGCCGCTGCCCACCGAGAGCCGCAGGCCGAGCCGGTGGAGACGGCGATGTCGAGCCCGTCGAGCAGAATCAGCAGGCTCTCGCCGCTGATGCGGTCGAAGCTGACGTTGACGTTGTTGGGCAGGCGGCCCTCGCGCGGGCCGTTGAGGTGGGCGCCGGGGAGGCGGGTCAGGCCCTCGATCAGCCGGTCGCGAAGCTGCCGGCAGTGTTCGGTGTGGGCGTCGAAGTCGCGCGCGGCGAGCCGGGTCGCGGCGGCGAAGCCGACGATCCCCGCCACGTTCTCGGTGCCGGCGCGGCGGTTGCGCTCCTGGCTCCCGCCGTAGACCAGCGGCAGGGGCCGGACGCCGGTGCGGATGCAGCTCAGCCCCACGCCGCGCGGCCCGTGGAGCTTGTGCGCCGAGGCGGCGAGGAGCGAGACGTTCATCTCCCGCACGTCGATGCGCACCTGCCCGAAGGTCTGTACCGCGTCGGTGTGGAGCGGCACGCCGCGCTCGCGGCACACCGCGCCGATGGCGGCGATGGGCTCGATGGTGCCGATCTCGTTGTTGCCGTGCATGACCGAGACGAGGAGGGTGTCGGCGCGGACGGCCTCGGCCACGGCTCCGGGATCGACGCGCCCGTCGGCATCGGGCTGGACGTAGGTGATGTCGAACCCGTCGCGGGCCAGGCGCTCGGCGGCGTGGAGCACGGCGTGGTGCTCGATCGGCGTGGTGACGAGGTGGTTGCCGCGGTCGCGGCGGGCGTAGGCGAGGCCGAGCAGGGCGGAGGTGTCGCTCTCGCTGCCGCCGCTGGTGAAGATGATCTCGCCGGGCTTGGCGCCGATCCAGGCGGCGATCTCCTCGCGGGCGTCCTCCACCGCCTTGCGGGCGCGGCGGCCCAGGTGATAGAGGCTGCTCGGGTTGCCGAACTCCTCGCGGAGGTAGGGCAGCATGGCCTCGAGCACGTCGGGGTGGAGCGGGGTGGTGGCGGCGTGGTCCAGGTAGATCATCGGTTCATCGTAATGCGGCGGGCTGCACGAGCCAGGCCTCGAGCTGGCCGGTGTCGATGCCCTTCAGCGCCATGCCGTGCAGGTCGACCGGCTCCACCTCCGGCGGGTGCTCGAGCCGCGCCAGGGTGGTGCCGGAGAGCACCATCCGCGTGCCCAGCGCCTCGGGCAGCGTACCGGCCACGCCCTGCAGCCGCTGGGCCAGATTCACATGATAACCCAGGACCGTATAATCGCGGCGGAGGAGCGGGCCGAAACAGCCGGCCGCCACCTCGCCCGTGTTGACCCCGATGCTGGCCTCCAGCACGCTGGCGCCGGCCCGGCGGCGGATCTGCCGCGTGGCCTCCATGTACTCGATGATCTCGAGCCCCGCCTCCACCGCCTCGGCGGCGCCGGCCGTGTCGCTCTCGGAGCCGAGCCCGAAGACCGCCACCACGCAGTCGCCGATGAACTTGTCCACCGTGCCCTGCCAGCGGAAGAGGATGCGCGTCACCGGACCCAGGAAGGCGTCCACCACCTTGGCCAGCTCGAGCGGCGAGAGGTGCCCGCTGAGCGCCGTGGCGCCGCGCATGTCGACGAACATCATGGTCGCCTCGGCCAGCCGCGGGGCGCGGTCGCCGCCGGCCAGCTCCTCCACGGCGCGGCCCGGGAGGTAGGGCTTGAGCATCAACTGCTGCGCCGCCATGACGTCCATCTCGCGCAGCGTGGTGAGCGCCTGCTCCCACAGGTCGCGCGAGCCCACCATGCCGGCCAGGTCGGCGGCGACGGCGAACTGGCGCAGGGCGGAGTCGCTGTCGCCCAGGGAGCGGTAGGCGCGGCCGGCCTCGAGGGGGGTGGTCGCCAGGTCGCGCGTGGGGCTGCGGTGATCCTGCAGGGCAAGGCCC
>JACPDV010000192.1 GCA_016183835.1 Armatimonadota bacterium | reverse complement strand
CGCCGGCTCGACACCTGGCAGAGCACCCTCTTCGCCGCCCGCGCGACCCAGATCCGCGCAAAGGAAACCGGCCAGGCGCTCCCCGGCTTCCACTCCTTCGTCAGCCCGGTGCTGCGCGGCGGGCAGCCGGCGCTCCACGTCGTGGTCGACATCGCCTCCCTTGACCGGCTCTGGCTGATCGCCACCGTCGGCGGCGACAACTACAACTTCGACCAGGCCATCTGGGGCGAGCCGAAGCTGATCGACGCCGCCGGCGCCGAGACCCCGCTCAGCAGCGTCAAGCCCACCAGCGCGCAGGTCGGCTGGGGCACGCTCCTGACCGACAACAACCACACCAACCAGGGCCTCCGCGTGGGCGGCACGACCTTCGCCAGGGGCTTCTGGGCCCACGCGCCGAGCCAGCTCCGCTTCGACCTGCCCCACCGCTCCGCCCGGTTCGAGGCCTGGGTCGGCGTGGACATGGCCGCCGGCGGCAACGGCACCGTGTCGTTCAAGGTCATGGACGAGGCCGACACCACCGACACCGCGCCCACCCTCTGGCTGCTCCTCGCCCGCGACTTCACCCGCGCGGCCGAGCAGCGCGAGATGGGCTGGGAGCGCGAGGACGGGCTCTGGGAGGCCGACTGGAAGCCCGGCGACGTGACGGCGCTCGCCGGCCGCTACGCCGCCGCCTGCCGCCGCGTGCCGGGGCTGCTGCCCGAGGCGGAGGCGCTCGCCACCAGGGTGGACGACCAGACCGGGCTCGACGCCGTGCGGCAGGTCTACTACCGCTCCCGCCGGCTGGCCGCGCTGCTCCCGCGCCTGGGCGCGCTGCCGGTCGAGCCGCTCCGCCGCGCCGTGAACGACCTGAGCACCCGCTTCGGAGCGCGGTACCCGAACGGCGGGGCGTATTTGACGCGGCTGGACGCGATCGCGGCGGCGGCGCCCGCAGCCGTCGAGGCGGCGAAGGCCGGCAGCATCGACGCGATGGACGCGGCCGTCAAGCTCGTCGAGTCGTTCGACACGCTGCAGCGCGAGGCGCTCCTGGCGAATCCGCTGCTCGACTTCGACCGGCTGCTCCTCGTCCGCCGCCGCGCAGCACAGCTCGGGCTGCCGCAGAACTGGCAGGGCAACTCCACGCTCCCGCGCAGCGGCTTCGACAACGCCCTCGTCAGCCTCGCCTGGCGCGACCCGGACAGCCCGTATCAGACCGTTTTCCAGCCCACCGACGGGCACTTCGTCGGCGACGTGGACCTCCACTGGAACGCCGACCGGCTGCTGTTCTCGTCGCTCGACGCCCAGAACCGTTGGCAGGTGTTCGAGATCCGGCCCGACGGCTCGGCGCTGCGGCAGGTGACCCCCGGCGACCAGCCGGCCGTGGACAACTACGACGCCTGCTACCTGCCCAACGGCGACATCCTGTTCGACAGCACCGCGCCCTTCGTCGGCGTGCCGTGCGTGTTCGGCAGCGACCACGTGGCAGTGCTCTTCCGCTGTGACGCCGATGGCAAGCACGTCCGCCAGCTCTGCTTCGAGCAGGACCACGACTGGTGCCCCACGGTGCTCAACAACGGCCGCGTGCTGTACACGCGCTGGGAGTATGCCGACACGCCGCACAGCCAGACGCGGCTCCTGTTCCACATGAACCCCGACGGCACGGAGCAGAGCGAGTACCTCAAGTCCAACTCCTACTGGCCGAACGGGTTCTTCTACGCGCGCCCGATCCCCGGGCATCCGACCGAGGTGGTGACGGTGATCTCCGGCCACCACGGCGTGCCGCGGATGGGCGAGCTGGTCTTGTTCGATCCGGCCAGGGGCCGCTACGAGGCCGACGGCGCCGTGCAGCGCATCCCCGGCCACGGGCAGAAGGTGGAGCCGGTGATCCGCGACGCGCTGGTGGACGGGAGCTGGCCTAAGTTCCTCCACCCCTACCCGCTCAGCGACAGCTACTTCCTGGTCTCGATGCAGCCCGACGCGCAGTCGCCGTGGGGGCTGTACCTGGTGGACCGGTTCGACAACCTGCTCTGCCTCCGCGCGGAGCCGGAGTGGGCGCTGCTCGAGCCGCTCCCGCTGCGGAAGACCCCGGTGCCGCCGGTGGTGCCCGACAAGGTCGACCCGCGGCGGCGCGACGCGCTGGTCTACCTGGAGAACATCTACGCGGGGCCGGGCCTGAAGGGTGTGCCGCGCGGCGCTGTGAAGAAGCTGCGGGTCTTGAGCTACGAGTTCGCCTACCACAACATGGGCGGTCTGCTGGGCGTGCTGGGGATGGAAGGGCCGTGGGACATCAAGCGCATCCTCGGCACGGTGCCGGTGAACGAGGACGGCTCCGCGTTCTTCCGCGTGCCGGCGAACACGCCGCTCTCGGTGCAGCCGCTGGACTCCGAGGGCAAGGCGCTGCAGCTCATGCGGAGCTGGATGACCGCCATGCCTCATGCGGAGCTGGATGACGGCCATGCCAGGCGAGACGCTGTCCTGCGTGGGGTGCCACGAGCGGCAGAGCAGCTCACCCGTCAACGGCGGCTCGGCGGCGCTGCGGCGGGCGCCCGACCGGATCCAGCCGTGGTATGGGCCGGCGCGCGGTTTCAGCTACCCACGCGAAGTGCAGCCGGTGATCGACCGTTACTGCATCACCTGCCACGACGGCGCCGGCGGGAGCGACCTGCGCGGCACCGAGCTGATCAGGGACTTCCATCAGGTCACGCCGGGCACGGGCGACCAGGCGGGCGGGCGGTTCTCGGTGGGCTACGCCGAGCTGCACCGCTACGTGCGGCGGCCGGGGATCGAGAGCGACCTGCACCTGCTCAGCCCGCTCGAGTTCCACGCCG
>JACPDV010000191.1 GCA_016183835.1 Armatimonadota bacterium | reverse complement strand
GGAAGTGCTCGTAGTTGATGTACTCCGGCTCTGCCACAGGCTGCTCCACGGTTACCTCCACCTCGGCCGGCGCGGCCACCAGACCGCCCAGCCGGCTCACCTCGTCCGCCACCTGCTCCTCGGTCACCTTGCCGAACAGCGGCTGCGGCTCGCCCGCCGTGGCCTGCCCGGCCGGCAAGACCGCCGTGCCGGCGTCGTCCCAGCCGGCCTGGTCCACGCGGCCGGGCTCGCCGAGCGACTCCCACAGCTTCTGCGCCGACTCCGGGATGAACGGCGCCGCGCAGACCGACACCGCACGGCAGACCTGGAGGCAAGTGCTCAGGACCGTGCCGCAACGGGCCGGGTCGCTCCGCCGGAGCTGCCACGGCTGCTGCCGCTGGAAGTACCCGTTCGCCTCGGTGCCCAGCGCCAGCAGCGCGCGCAGCGCCTGGCGGAACTCGTACCGCTCGATCCAGCCGCCCACCTCGCCGGGGAGCGCGGCGGTCCGGGCCAGCAGGTTGCGGTCGTCGTCCGTCAGCTCGCCCGCCGCCGGCACCCGCGCACCGTGGTAGCTGGCCACGAACTTCAGCGTCCGCTGCGCGAAGTTCCCCAGGTTGTCGTTCAGCTCGCCGTTAACCCGGTCGCGCAGGTCCGCCCACTTCCAGTCGCTGTCGCTGGTCTCGGGCAGGATGGTCGTTAGGTAGTACCGCAGCACGTCCGCCGGCCAGCGGTCGAGCACGTCGTGGAGCCACACGGCGTGGTTGCGGCTGGTGCTGAACTTCTGCCCCTCCAGGTTGAGGAACTCGTTGGCCGGCACGTCCTCGGCGATCACGTAGTCGCCGTGGGCGTGGCACCACGCCGGGAAGAGGAGGGCGTGGAAGACGGTGTTGTCCTTGCCGATGAAGTGCACCAGCTTGGTGCCCTCTTGGTCGCACCAGTACTCCCGCCACTTGTCCGGCTGGCCGATCCGCTCGGCCCACTCCTTGGTCGATGAGATGTAGCCGATGGGCGCGTCGAACCAGACATACAGCACCTTGCCCTCATGGCCCGGCAGCGGCACCGGGATGCCCCATTCCAGATCGCGCGTGACGGGCCGGGCGCGGAGGCCCTCGGTGAAGTAGCCCTGGCAGAAGCCGAGCACCTGCGGGCGCCAGCCCTCGCGGCTGCCGAGGTACTCCTGCAGCCACGGCTGGAACTGCTCGAACGGGAAGTACCAGTGGGTCGTGGCGCGGCGCTCCAGCCCGGCGCCGGAGAGGGCGCTGCGGGGACCGCCCAGCTCCAGGGGGTCGATGGCCTTGCCGCACTTCTCGCACTGGTCGCCGGCGGCGTCCTCGTTGCCGCAGTAGGGGCAGGTGCCGCGGATCTGACGGTCGGCCAGGAACTTGTCCACCTCCGGGTCGAAGAGCTGCTCGGTGGTCACCTGTCGCAGCAGCCCCTTGCCGTGCAGCTTGAGGAAGAACTCCTGGGTCACCTCGGTGTGCACCTGCCGGGAGGTGCGTGAGAAGTTGTCGAACGAGATGCCGAGCCGCTCGAACCCGTCGCGGATCACCACGTGGAACTCGTCGGCCACCTCGATGGGCGTGCGGCCCTGCCGGCGGGCGGTCTCGGTGATGGCCGTGCCGTATTCGTCGGTGCCGCAGATGAAGACGACGGCGCTCCACTTGGCGCGCAAGTAGCGCACGTAGATGTCGGCGGGGAGATAGGCTCCCGCCACGTGGCCGATGTGGATGGGACCGTTCGCGTAAGGCAGGGCGCTGGTCACCAAATAACGTTTGGCGTTCACGTCAGTTTCCTTCCGAGCATGAAAAAACCCACCGCTGCGCACGAGCGATGGGTCGGTGCCAACGCCGTCGATCGCTGAGCGCGCTGCGGTCCGCTAGGCCGAGCGCGCCATCAGGCACGGCACACAATGACCCGTGTCCGCGGCGCTGGGCCGGGACCGTCGCAGCGCGAGGCTGGCGGGTCGGTGTGCCAAGGCTCCTCTCCGAGACGAGACAGTGGTCATTATAGCTCAAACGGCGAGCCGCCGGATCGAGTTCCGCCGGGGTCCGGTCAGCCGGCTCGGGTGAGCAGCCAGCGGCCGACGAGCCAGGCCGCAGCGAGCACCGCCAGCCACAGCACGATCCACACCACGCGGGCGCTGGCGGCCTCGCGGCCGAGCCGCTCGCGGGCCTCCCGGAGCGCCATCTCGTCCGCCACGATCGCCTGGTCCACCTCGGGCTCGCCCTCCCACGGCGCGGGCGTCGCCGGGGCCGGCGGACGCTCCGCCCGCGGCGGCGGAGCGGACGGCGGCACCGGTTTCGGCGCCACGAGCGGGTCGAAGCCGTCGAGCGACTCCTCGTCGAGGAGGCCCATCCGCCGCGCCGAGGCGCGGGCCTTGCGATGCCGCGGATCGGCCTTCAGCGCGCGGCGGAGCGCGCCGGCGACGCCGGCATGGTCGCCCAGCTTGCCGCACACGCGGGCCAGGTTGAACCAGTGCACGGCGTTCCCCGGCTCGAGCCAGGCCGCCCGCTGGAGCGAGCGCCGGGCCCGCCGGTAGTGGCGCGAGAGCCCGTACGCCAACCCGAGCGCGGCGTGGATGCAGGGCAGGCGGGGATGCGTGCGGCGCAGCTCGCGGAGCGTGGTGACAGCGTCGTCGAGCCGCCGTTCGAGGATGGCGTGGCGGGCGGCCTCCCAGCTCCCGCGGTCCTCGCCGACCAGGTCGTCACTCTCGGTTGTCATCGCGGTTTCACCCGGACGACCCGCGCCCCTTTCCAGTCTACCCCCATCGGCCTGGCTTGTAACTCCGGCCTGGCGCCGCAGGCGCCGTGCCGCTCACCGCGGACCTGTCGCGATGCGTCCCTGAGCGCGGGGCGACCCGGGCGTACTCGAGGACATGCCGCCGCACGTTCTCCGCGATGTGGAACCGCCCGGCGCAGACGTGCCGTGCGAACCGCCCCATCCACCGCCGCTCGTCGCCCGGCAGGTCAACGGCCGCCACCAACGCCCGGTACAGACTGTCCGTGTCCGCCACCGGCACTACCCACCCCACCCCCGGCACCACCGCCTCGCGCTGCCCGCCCGCATCGCTGGTCACCACTATGCACCCCGATGCCATCGCCTCCAGCGTCGCCAGTGACAATCCTTCGCTCTGTGAGCAGCAGAAGTACACGTCCGCCGCCGAGTGGAACGCCGGCGACTGCCACGGCTGCATCTCCCCGATCCATCTCACCGGCTTGTCCGCGATGAACGCCTCCCACTCCGCCACCAACTGCTCCCGATTCCCGATGTGCCCCGAGAAGAACCCCGCGATCAGCCACCACACATCCGGGCGCTCTGCCGCCAGCCGCGCCATCACCTGCCGCAAGACCGGAATGCGCTTCTCCGTGGCCGTCATCCGCGCGCAGAAGCTCACCACCACCGCCCCTTGCGGGATCCCCAGCGCCGCCCGCACCCCCGGCCGCCGGTGCTCGCTTTGGCGAAACGCCTCCACGTCCACCGCGTTCGGGATCACGGTCCGCCGCGTGCCCCACTGCGGATAGGCGTCGGCCACCGCCTGCGACTCGCAGATGAACCGATCGATCCTCCGTCCCAACTTCGCCGCCTGGTCGTCCCACGAAGCTTGCAGCCCCGCCGCATGGACGTAGACCGGGCAGGGTGGGTCCGCCACGAACCGCGCCGCGTGCGGGTACCAGCTTCCGTCCAGCGCGTCAGGCTCCAACTCGCCAATCTGCTCCTCCAGCCACGGCACCCATTCGGCGTGCGCCGGCTTGACCCGCACGAACCTGCCCCGTCGCCCCAGCCACTCCGCCAGCGGCGAGGGCAGCTCGCAGACGATCGTCACGTCCAGCACCCGCGGGTCGGCGTGCATGGCCAACAGC
>JACPDV010000094.1 GCA_016183835.1 Armatimonadota bacterium | reverse complement strand
CGGAAGTTGGTCAGCGGGTGGCCGCGACGTAGAGGTCGCCGACCTTGGCCCAGTTGACCACATTCCACCAAGCCGCCACGTAGTCGGCGCGGCGGTTCTGATAGTTGAGGTAGTAGGCGTGCTCCCACACGTCGAGCCCCAGGACCGGCCGGTCGCCCTGCATGACGGGGCTGTCCTGGTTGGCCGTGGAGTAGACCGCCAGCTTGCCCGAGCCGTTGACCGCGAGCCAGGCCCAGCCGCTGCCGAAGCGCTTCATGGCGGCCTCGGAGAAGGCCTTCTTGAGGCCCTCCAGCCCACCGCACTGCGCATCGACAGCCGCCGCGAGCGCGCCGCTCGGCTCGCCGCCGCTCTTGCTCATCAGCTCCCAGAAGAGGGTGTGGTTGGCGTGCCCGCCGCCGTTGTTGCGCACCGCGGTGCGGATGGCTTCGGGCACGGCATCCAGGTCGGCGAGGAGCGCTTCGAGGCTCTTGCCGGCAAGCGCGTCGTGCCCTTCGAGCGCCGCGTTGAGGTTGTTCACGTACGCCGCGTGATGCTTGCCATGGTGGATCTCCATGGTCCGAGCGTCGATATACGGCTCGAGCGCGTCGTAGGCGTACGGCAGGTTCGGTAGCGTGTGTCCCATGGTGTCGATGCCCCTTCGTCCGGTCGTCAGGTAGGTAATCCCGTGGGGGCATTGTGGGGCGAGTCGGGAGTGTGGTAAGCAACAATGGTGTCACGGCGGCAAGCGCGGACGGCCCCACCGCGGTAGCGGGCAGCCTCGCGCCGGGAAGGGTCGCAGAGAGGGCGGAGCAGCGCATGAGGCACGTCTGGGCGGTCCTGGTCCTGCTGCTGGTGCCGACCGGTGCGAACGCATTGACAGGGCACCTGGGGTTCCTGCGAAGCGGCGCCGCGTACGTCATGCGGCTGGACGCGCCGCGCCGGCAGCCGACCAAGCTGCCCTGGTCGGAAGGCGCAACCGCGGTTGCTTTGTCACCTTGGGATGGCACGGCGGTGTACTCCGTCAGCCTGGGCAAGGACGTGGCAAAAGTGGTGGTGTCGGCAAGGCCCTATCGCGCCGCGCGCCGGCTCCCCGTCCCGTCCCATCCCGCTCCCAACACGGTGCTCTGGGCGGGCCACGGCGCGGTGGCATTCATCGGCAAGGAGTGGGCCGGCGGGTGGTGCTGGCAGTACGCCGAGCGGAGCGGGGTGGTGCGCCGCCTGCCCTACCGGGTCACCGCCTGCTCGGCCGACGCGGAGGTGGTGTTGGTGGACACCGGCGTCGGGCTCAACATCCGCTGGCGGGCGACGGGGCGTGAGGTGCCGGTCTGGTCAAGCCGGCGGCGACGGGCGGCGCTGGACGAGCTGCGACGGCTGAACCGAGACGGCCGGCTCGACTTCTACCTTGCCCCCGGCATCCCGTATGCGGAGCGCTATGAGCACGTCGTGGCGACCGTCACCCCGGACGGCCGCTCGGTGGTGCTGGCGAGCACGCTGGGTGTGCCGCACACGGCCAACGGCTCGCACGCGTACATGCCCTACCGACTCGACCTGCGGCGCGACGCCCTGCAGCGCCTCGGGTGGGCGGACGTGCTCGGTGGGATGGGGTTCCTGACCTGGTCGGTAGCGCCCGACGGTTGCCGGTTGCTGTCCGTGATGGGCTGCAAGGATGGTCCGCGGCACACGGCCGACTCGCTCGTGCTGGACCTGTCGGCACGTCGCGTGAAGGCGCTGGACTGGCCCGAGTCGAGCGAGCGGGCCGGCATGACCACGTGCGAGTCGCCCGCGTGCTGGTCGCCGGATTCCCGCTTCGTAGCGGTTCCGGGGACGCACGATGCCATCGCGGGCGAACGCTGCACGGTGACGGATGAGTTCGTGACCATCCGCGAAACCGCCACCGACCGTCAGATGCTGCGCGTCCCCGGCGCGCAGTGCCCGAGTTGGTCGCGGTAGCGCCTCCGCGGGCACCGGCGGCGCTCGGGCAGGCCGCGGTGATATACTGGCGGTTGGCGGCCTGGCCCGCCGCGAGGGACCGCGATGGAGATCACGCTGACGCTGGACGAGGAGCTGGTGGAACGCGCGCGCACCTGTGCGGAGCGGCGGCAGACCACGCTTGACCACATGGTGGCGGAGCTGCTGCGCCGGGAAGGTGAGCGCCTGGACGCCATCGAGGCCTGGGTGCAGTACACGCGGGAGCACGCCGGACGCTCGGAGCCCGGCTGGCGCTTCAACCGCGAGGAGATCTATGACCGGCGGGTTCTGGACTGAAGCGGCGTCATGGCCAAGGCCTTCCTCGACACGAACGTACTCGTCTACGCGAACGATGGGCGCGAGCCGGCCAAGCAAGATGCCGCTCTGGCCTTGCTCGCAGTCGTGGCGAGCGGCGGGGGCGGCGTGGTTTCGACGCAGTGCCTCGTGGAGTACGGCGCCGTGGCGTTGCGCAAGCTCCGCCAGTCGCCGGCGGAGATCGATGAACAGGTCGAGTTTTGCGCTGCGACGTTCGAGGTGGTTCCGGTCACCCCTGATCTGATCGGCGGCGCCGTCCGGCTCGCGCTGCTCCATCAAGTGAACTACTTCGACGCACTCATGCTCGCCGCCGCCGAGTCCGCCGGCTGCACCGAGCTGTACTCCGAAGACCTGAACGCCGGGCAGTCCTACTTAGGGGTCCGCGTCGTCGATCCGTTCGCCGCGTAGCCGGCTTGCACGCCGGAGAGCGCGCAGCGCCAGCCGCGGACCCGGATTATGGGCAGGATGCCCATGCCACGCCGCGAACCCCCTTGCCGCGTGCGGAGAACGACGTTGCGGCAAGTTCGGATGTTGGGGAACAGCCAGGTCGAGATCGTCACCGCCGACGATCCCGTCCCCGGCGCGGGAGAGGTGCTCGT
>JACPDV010000093.1 GCA_016183835.1 Armatimonadota bacterium | reverse complement strand
GGACCGCTACATGGGCGAGCAGTACGGGCAGGCCGTGCGTCTGGCGCGGGAGCAACAGGCCTCCTTGCTGGAGACCGAGACCACCACCCTGGGCCTGACCCACGCCTGGGTCAGCGGGTGGCTGGCGCGCAACTGGAACCTGCCGTCGGTGCTCGCCGAGAGCCTGCTCCACCACCACCAGCCCGAGAGCGCCGCGGAGTCGGCGCGGCAGGTGGCGTCGGTGGTCAACGTGGCCAATGTGGTCTGCCACGAAGTCGGGCTGTCCGGCGTGGAAGGCGTCCTGCCGACGGACACCCCCAGCGCCTATGGGCTGGGCATCCTCGGGCTGGAGGCGGGCGAGGCCACCTCCATCGGGCCGCAGGTGCTGGCCGAAACAGCGGCGCTGGAGAAGCAGTTGAGCGGCCTGGGCGGCTAGCGCCGCGGAAAGGCGGGCGTGATGGACGGCATGCTCAGCCAGGAAGAAGTGGACCGCCTGCTGGCGCAAACGGCCCAGGCCGGCGCCCTGCCGTACGCCGCCGGCCTGGGCGGCTTCCTCCGCGATGTGGCGCTCTACGACTTCAAGCGGCCGGAGAAGTTCTCGCGGGAGCAGCTCCGCAGCCTGGAGCGCATCCACGAGCGGTTCGCCCGGCTCCTCAGCACCACCCTCTCCGCCTACATCCGCACCAACATCATCATCCGCATCGAGTCCGTCACCCCGCTCTCCTACCACGACTTCGTCTTCGCCCTGCCGCAGCCGACCCTGATCCACGTGGTTCAACTCGCGCCGCTCGACGGCCAGGTGGCCCTCGAGATGAACCCTACCGTGGTGTTCCCCATGTTCGAGCAGATGATGGGCGGCAAGCAGCGCGGGAACACGCGCATCCGGCCGCTGACCGACGTCGAGCTGGTGCTCTTCCAGCGGCCGTTCGAGCGGGTGATGCAGTGTCTGGCGGAGACCTGGCAGGACTTCATCGTGCTGCGGCCGCGGCTGATCCGCGCGGAGCAGGACCCGCAGTTCGCGCAGGTGGCGGCAGTCAACACGCCGGTGGTGGTGGTAGGGCTCGAAGTGACCATCGGCGAAGAGTTCGGCATGATGTCGCTGTGCATGCCGGACGTGGTGGTGGACGAGCTGCTGCGCTACCTGGGGCAGGACCGCGGGATCAGTCAGAAGAAAGGCCCCGCCGACGTGGACGAAGACCGGGTGCGGCGGGCGATGCAGCCGGTCCATCTCCCGGTGGTGGCGCGGCTCGGCCGCTCGCTGCTCACCGTCGGACAGGTGCGCGACCTGGGGCTCGACGACGTGGTGCGGCTGGACACCCGGGTCGGTCACGACATCACCGTCCAGGTGGGTGACCACCCGGCGTTCCGCGGACGGGTGGGGCAGTTGCGCCGCAAGCTGGCGGTGCGCGTCACCGCCGTGGAGGACCCGCCGCCGCGGCCCGAAGCGTTCACCCCCAAGGCGCCCGTGGAGCCGGAAGCGGACGCATAGGAGCATCCCCGGATGGCCCATGTCCTGGTCGTCGACGACGACAACAACATCTGCGACGTGCTGCGCGACGCCCTGTCCACGTTCGGCCACTTCGTCACCGTGGCGCACGATGGTCGTGAGGGGCTGCAGAAGCTGATGGAGGACGTCTACCAGCTCGTGCTGCTCGACCTGCGCATGCCGGTGATGAACGGTTTCGAGATGCTCCAGTCGGTGCGCTCCACCCTCCGCTCCGAGGTGCCGGTGCTGATCATCACCGCCTACGCCAGCCTCGATTCGCTGTTTCAGTGCACGGAGCTGGGGATCTCCGGCTACCTGCCCAAGCCCTTCCACCTGGAGGAGCTCGAAGCCAAGGTGAAGCAGGTCCTGGACGGCACCATGCCGCCGGTCTCGAGTTTGAACCGCGCCGCGCGCCGCCGGCTCACCGGGCGCGAGCAGGAAATCCTGCTGCTCATGCGCCAGGGCTTCACCGACGCCGAGATCGCCAAGCGGCTGTTCATCAGCCCCTACACCGCCCACAACCACGTCAAGCGGATCATCAACAAGCTGGGCTGCCGCAATCGCGCCGAGGCGGTGGCCATCAGCTTCGTCGAGGACGTGTTCCAGGCCTGAACCCCCGCGGAATGGGCCCGATCGGGCCATAGACGGGCCTTTGCGCTTGCCGGATACTCTCGCCCTAGGCGGGTTGCGGACGCTTAAGTGCGCGTGAGTCGCCCGAGGCGCAGATGCTCGACCAACTCGAACAGGCCCTCAACATACTGAGCCTGCGGCAGCACACGGTGGCCAACAACCTGGCCAACGTCAACACCCCGGGCTACACCCGGCAGGATGTCGACTTCTTCGGCTACATGCGGCAGGCGTTCGACGGCGGGGAGCCGGTCGTCGAGCCCCAGGACGACACCGTCACACCCGAGCGGCTGGACGGCAACAACGTGACCCTCGAGCGCGAGGTGTTCGCCCTCAGCCAGACCGAGTTGCTGTTCAACGCCGTGTCGCGGTTCACCAGCGAAGACCTTGACCGGCTGCGCTACGCCATCACCGACGGCCGCGGCTAGGAGCTGAACCATGCCCATCACCGACACCATGGCCATCTCCGCCAGCGGCATGACGGCCTACCGGCTGTGGATGGACGTGATCGCCAGCAACCTGGCGAACGCCGACAGCACCCGCACGGCCGAGGGCGGGCCGTTCCAGCGGCAGATGGTGGTGCTCGCCGCCGGAGCGGAGCGCGACGGCGTCGACGTGGAGGCGGTGAAGCTCGACCCCAGCCCGCCGCGTGAGGTCTACGACCCGGGCCACCCCGACGCCGACGCGCGGGGCATCGTGCGCTACCCCAATGTGCAGCCGGTGCGCGAGATGGTGGACATGCTCAACGCCAGTCGCGCCTTCGAGGCCAACGCCGTGGCCATGACGGTGAGCAAGAACATGCTCGCCCGCGCGCTCGAAATCGGGATGCGGTAGGAGACTGAGCCATGCCGGACATCACCAGCATCGGCGGCCTGCCGAGCCAGATCACCAACCCGGCCCTGCCGGGCGGGCTGGTGGGCAATGCCGCGGCGCGGTTCGGGCAGGTGCTCCAGAACACCATGCAGCAGGGCGTGGCGGAGCTGCAGGGCGACGTGGCCCAGCAGCTCGGGTCGGCCTCGCAGGCGGCGGCCGAGGGCGGGCGGTTCACGCCCCTCACCTCCGGCCCCGACGGCCAGGTGGCCGAGCTGGCGCACTCGGTGTCGGCGGCGGTCAGCAACCGG
>JACPDV010000179.1 GCA_016183835.1 Armatimonadota bacterium | reverse complement strand
AGCAGCATTCCGCCCTTCCCCTTCCCGGTGAGCCAGGCAGCCACCCTCGAGCACTGGACCCGCATCGGCCGGGCCACCGACCTGCCGTTGTGGATCTACTACCTCCCGGCGATGACAGGCTTCCGCGTGGCCGACGCGCAGATGGAGGCGCTGCTCGGCATCCCCAACCTCGCCGGGCTGCAGTTCACCGACCCCAACCTCTACGTGATGCGCAACCTGATCGACCTGAGCGGCGGGCGGCTGCGGATCCTCTCGGGACCCGACGAGCTGTGCCTCCCGGCGCAGGTGATGGGCGCCAGCGGGGCCATCGGCTCCACCTACAACTGGATGGCTCCGCTGTTCGTGGGGCTCTACCGCGCGTGGCGGGCGGGCGACCTGGCGGCGGCGCAGGCGGCGCAATGGCGGGCCAACGGGCTGATCCGGCTGATCCTCCGCCACGAGATCATCGCCGGGCAGAAGGTGATCATGGAGTACCTGGGCGTAAGCTGCGGGCCCACGCGCCACCCCATCCGCCCGCTGGGCGAGCCGGAACGCCGCGCGCTGTTCGAGGCACTCGATCGCGAAGGCCGGCGCGGGTTGTATCATACGGGTACGGTGTGAGTTAGCGCGTTGAGCTTGTCGCGACTCTCTGGATGGATCCTGGCTGCCGTCCTGGCCCTGTCAGCGCTCCGGGCACAGCCGGTGCTCGTGGTGGAAGACACCGGCGCCGAGGGCCTGCACGACACCTACGTGCGCGGCAGCCTGGTGCGCCGGGCGCTGCGCCGCGCCGGGCTGGAGTTCGATGTCCGGCAGGACACCCGGCTGCCGGGCTTCGTGCCGCGCGGCGTGAAGATCGTGGTGCTGCCGAACAACCCGTCGCTCACCCCCGAGGCGGCGGAGTGGCTGCGGCGGTTCGCCGCGGGCGGCGGCAAGCTGCTGATCTTCCCGCCCGTGCCGGAGCTGCTGTGCGGCCTGGTGGGCGTGGCGGACGCGGGGAGTCAAACCGCCGACGACGACCGCCGGCTGAGCGAGATCGCTTTCAACCAGGTGCGCGAGCCGACGCTGCCCGATCGTTGGCGGCAGCACGACTGGGGCTGGCAGCCGTTCACCGCCGCGCCCAATGCCATCGTGGTCGGCCGCTGGCGCAGCCCGGTGGGGCAATGGGACGAGACGCCCGCGGTGAGCATGACCGAGCTGGGCGCGTTCGTCGGCTTCAGCTTCGACGGCGATGAGCGCGACGACGAGGCGCGGCTGCTCCTGGCCTTGGCCACCCACTACCACCCGGCGCTGTGGCACATCGCGCTGCCCCGCATCCTCGGCTCGGTGGGCCAGGTGGGCAGCGCCGGGTCGCTCACCGCCATTCGCGCCGAGCTGAGCAGCGCGGCGCTCCGGCCGCAGCGGCGGATGCAGGCGGAGAAGGCGCTCACGGCCGCCACCGAGCGGTTGGCGCGGGCGCGGAGCGTGTACCGCGAGGGCTATCGGCTGGCCACTGCTCCGCTGCCCAAGGCCCTGGCGCCGGCGGCGGCGATCCCCTCCGCAGCGGAGCGTTACCTGCCCGCGGCGGACCTGGCGTGGCAGGCGCAGATGGCCGCGGAGCAGGCGTGGTACCTGTCGCAGGTCGGCCGCGCCGGCGAGTTCCGGGGCGTGTGGCTGCAGAATGCTCACGGCGTGCCCCGCTTCGAGTGGCCGCGGACCATTCTGGCGCTGAAGGAGAACAACTTCAACGCCTTGCTGATCAACGCCGCCAACGGGGGCTACGCCGACTACCCGAGCCGCGTGCTCCCGCACCTCGCCGGCGCGGTGGAGGACCCGCTGGCCGAAGCCCTGCAGCAATGCCACCAGGCGGGGATCGAGTGCCACGTCTGGGTCATGTGCAGCTTCCTCCGCCCGCGCACCAGCCGGGCTTACGTCGAGACTCTGCGGGCCGCGGGCCGGTTGCAGTGCGACCGCGACGGCAAGCCGCTGCCCTGGCTGCGGCCCAGCGACCCGCGGAACCGGCAGATGCTGGCCGACCTGTGCGCCGAGCTGGCCCGCAGGTACCCCATCGACGGCATTCACCTCGACTACCTGCGCTATGCCCCCGAGGGCGACTACAGCGAGGCCGAACGCCGCGCGTTCGAGCAGGACACCCACATCACCGTCGAGCACTGGCCCGCCGACGTGCTCCAGCCCGGCTACGTGCTGAGCGAGTGGATCGCGTGGCGGCGGACGCAGGTCAGCGCCACCATGCAGGCCATCTCCGAAGCGGCCCGGGCGGCCAACCCGAAGATCCGGCTGTCGGCCGCGGTGTGGCCGATCTGGACCGATGCGAGGCTGGCCGTGGGGCAGGATCCCGCCGCCTGGGGCCGCCACCGCTGGGTGGATTTCCTCTGCCCGATGAACTACCAGACCGAGGACTCGACCTACCTGCGCTACCTCACCGTGCAGCAGCGTGAGGTGGGCGAGGAGGTGCCGGTCTACCCCGGCATCGCCGCCTGGCGGCACGAGAGCCCGGCCGAGACCATCACCCAGATCCGGGCGGTGCGCGAGCGGGGGATGCCCGGCTTCGTGCTGTTCCACCTCGACCGCCGGCTCGTCCACGAGTGGCTCCCGGCGCTGCGGCTGGGCCTCACCGGGCCAGAGCCGTGGCTGGGGCCGGCGGCGCCCTGAGCGCAGGCGTTGAGCGGCGGCCGGGCGTGGAGTATACTCGACTCACGGGTCGGGAGCCGGAGATGCCGTCGTCCGCCACAACCCGCCGAGGGATGGCGCTCTATCGCGCGGGGCGCTACGCAGGCGCCGCACGCGCCCTGGCGGCGGCGCATGCCGACGACCCGGGCGACCCTGAGACCGCCGGCTGGTTGGCGGCCGCCCTGCAACATGCGGGGCAGACCGGCGCCGGGCTGAGCGTGCTCGGCGCCGCCCTCCTCCGCTCGCCCGATTCCGCCGGCCTCTGGGAGCAGCTCGGCGCGGGCCTGGCCCTGGCCGGGCGGTGGCGCGAGGCGCGCTACGCCGCCGCCGAGGCGTTCCGCCTCGAGCCCGGCCGGCCCGCCGCGCTAAAGCTGGCCGAACGGCTCGAGGCGCACCCCGAGCGGGCCGCCGAGCGCGACGCCGTGGACGCTGCGCTGACCTGCCTGGAGGCGGGCGAGGCGGACGCCGAGGCGGTTGCCACGCTGCTCCGCTGCCACGGTCCCGCGCGCTGGGCCGGCTGTGGCCGGGTCTGGCCCGGGCGACGCTCGACGAGCTCTTCGCCGAGGGCGATCCGGAGACGCGCGCCGGGGCGGTAGAGGTTGTCCTGGCAATCCTGCCGCGCGTCACGAGCGAGTATCGTGAGCGGCTCGCCACGGCACTGACCGACGAGGCCGAGCCGGTGCGCGCGGCGCTGGCGCAAGGCGTGCCGGCTGCGCTGACGGCGCTGGCCGCGGCAGGCGGCGAAGTGGAATCCGTCCTGGCGGTCCTGTTCGACGCTGCCGACCACCCGGCTCGAGCCGCAGCGGCCGCGTGGCTCGGCTCGCCGGACTGGGTCGGCACGCCGGTGGCCGACTGGCTGCTGCAGCGCGTGCTCCAGGGGCGGGACGAGGCGCTCCTGGCGACCGTGCTGGGCGGCGTGGCAGCGGCCGGCGAGACGGCGCTGCTCCGCCGGGTGTTCACCACCGGCGGGCCGGCCGCGAGGCGGCTGGCGCTGCAAGGGCTGGCCGAGCTGGGTGATGGCGAGTTGGTGACCGTGGGGCTGTTCGACGACGAGCCCGCCATCCGGCGCGAGGCGGCGGCGGTCCTGGCCCGCCTGGGCGACGTCCAGTGGCTGCCCGCCCTCCGCGACGGCCTGGAGCTCGAGACCGATCCGGAGGTCCGCACGGCGATGGAGGCGGCGGCTGCGCTGCTCGCGCCGGCCGAAGCCGCGCCGGAGGAGCACACGGAGGAGGAGGAGGCACCATGAGACGCTGCGCGGTGGTCGTGGGGGTCCTTTGCCTGACCTGTCCGTTGGCCGCGGAGACCATCGAGCAGATCGTGGCCCGCAACAAGCACATGCTCGACGGCATCAACGACTTCACCTGTGTCATGACGTTCAGCGTGCGCAGCCCCAGTGTGCGCGTGCCGGACAGCCGGGTGAAGCTGTACTTCAAGAAGCCCGACAAGTTCAAGCCCGAGCCGCTCGACGGCGACTTCGCGGTGGTGCCCAAGACCTACAACCTCGCCGTGGGCAACCTGCTCGAGCGGATGCTGAAGGACCACACCGTGCGTCTCCTCGGCGAGGAGGCGCTGAACGGCCGAGAGCAGTGCCGCCTCAAGCTCACGCCCAAGGCGAAGGACAGCCCCGTGAGCTACCACCTGCTGTGGGTGGACCGGGAGCAGGCGACTGTGTCGCAGGTGCGCACCTATCCGGCAAAGGGTCCACCGGCCACCGTGACTTTCACCCACCAGCGGCAAGGGCGCGGCTACCTGCCGACCTCGGCGCAGATGGAGGGCACGCACCGCGCTCGCGAGGGCCAGCCGGAAGAGAAGGTGCAGGTGACCATCCGGTTCACCGACTACAAAGTCAACATCGGCCTGGCCGACAGCATCTTCGCCGACAAGGACAAGCCAAAACACTGACCATGGAACCGCTGGCGCGCCGCAGGCCGAACAGCTCGCAGCGCGACACGCTGAAGGAGTCGGACAGCGTGGCCGCGATGTTCCGCGCGCTGCTGGTGACGATGTCGCTGGTGGCGCCGGCGCTGGTGCTCGACCATCCCGATCCCGACCGCTGGTTCTACCTGCTGGGCGGGTTCGCGTCCGTCTACGCGCTGGTCACACTGCTGATGGCATGGCGCGGCGTGCGCGGCGAGTGGCACCGGCCCATCACGTTGGTGATCGACAACCTGCTCCTCACCGCCCTGGTCTACTACGGCGGCGGAGGCGCCGGAGGCGGGCTCTACAGCGGGCTGTTCCCGCTCTACTACCTGACGGTGATCACCGGCGCGATCTGGTTCAACCTCACCGGCGCGGTGGCCTCCGCCGCGATGGCCACCGTGTTCTACGCCGCGGTTCTCACGGCCACCGAGTGGACCACGCCGGGCAGCGTGCTGTTCACCGACCTGCGCGAGCTGGTGATGCCCCACGGGCTGCTGCTCTTCCTGGCGGCCATCCTGTGCGCCTACCTGGCCGAGGCCTGGCGCACCGAACGCTCCGCGGCGGACCAGCAGCGTGCCATCGTGGCGGAGTTCAAGCAGCAGATGGACATGGCGCAGGAACTCCAGTTGCTGGTGCAGCCGGCGGTCCTTCCGCGGGTGGAGGGGATCGACATCGGCGTGCGCACGCGCCAGGCGGCGGTGGTGGTGGGCGGCGACTACTACGATGCGGTCACCTTCTCCGACGGCGCCCTGGCCGTCTGTGTGGCCGACGTGTCGGGCAAGAGCGTGCCGGGGCAGCTTCGCCTCCCGCTGGTCAAGTACGCCTTCCGCATCTGCGCCTCGCACTACCGGCAGCCCGACCGGGTGATGGCCCAACTCGGCCGGCTGCTCTACGACGAGCTGCCGCCCGAGATGTTCGTCTCGATGGTCTACGTGCTGATCGAGCCGGAGCGGAGCAGCCTGCGGCTGACCCGGGCGGGCCATCCCGCGCCGCTCCACCTCACCGCCAAGACCGCCAGCGTGGCGGAGGTCAGCCCGCGCGGGGTGGTGCTCGGCGTGTAGAAGTACCTGACCTACGAGACCGCCGAGCTGACCTTCGAGCCGGATGACTACCTGGTGCTGTACAGCGACGGGGTGATCGAGGCCGGCGACCGGCGCGGCACGATGCTCGGCACGGAGGGGCTGACCGATCTGCTCGCCGCGGCCACGCCGGAGTCGGCGCAGGACCTGGCCAACACGCTGTTCGGCGCCATCGAACGCGTGGTGCTCCGCCGCGCGCCGGCCTAACCCGCGAGGCTGCAGAACCAGGCGTGGACGCGATCGTCGTTGGTCAGCTCGGGGTGGAAGGTGCCCGCCACCAGGTTTCCCTGCCGCACCAGCACCGGCTCCTCGCCGTTCGCCGCCAAGACCTCGACGCCGTCGCCCACCGCGGCGAAGCGCGGTGCGCGGATGAACACCGCCCGGTAGGCGCCACCCTCCAGCGGGGCGATGTCGAGGTCGGCCTCGAAGGAGTCGATCTGCCGCCCGTAGGCGTTGCGGGCGATCCGGGCGTCGAGCAGACCGAGCTTGTCGACGTCGCCCTCGAGCACCTCGCGGCACAGCAGGATGGCTCCCGCGCAGGTGCCGAAGAGCGGTTTGCCCTGTGCATGGAGCTCGCGGATGGCGTCGTCCACGCCGAAGCGGACGAGCAGCTTGCCGATGGTGGTGCTCTCGCCGCCGGGGAGGATCAGGGCATCGCAGGCGGCCACGTCCTCGGGCGTGCGGACGTTGCGGCCCGCCACGCCGAGGCGGGCGAGGGCTTCGAGGTGCTCACGAAAGTCGCCCTGGAGGGCGAGAACGCCAATGGTCATCCTGATGGCACTGGCCGTCGAGGCGTGGGGACGTTGGGCTTCAGGGATGAGAGGATGTCCCTGGCCAAGGCGATGAAGTTAGCCACCACTTCGGCGGCAGCCGGTCGGTCCAGCGCCATGAGTAGTGAATGTGCCCTTCGGAAGTGGTCGATGGCCTCCAGATGGTGCTTGGTCAAGAAGCCGTCCATGGTTAGACGGTACGCCAACCGGTACAGCGTCTCAGAGGTCTCCGACGAGATGCCGTGCTCGCCAGCCAGCGACCGCACGGCCCGGTCTACTGCCTCGAAGGCGTCACTCACTGCATCCATGCTATCGTCCCTCATGGTCGCACTCCCACGCTTCGCTCCTCCGGAACCGGCGCCGCTTCCGTCATTCTGGCCCTTTCCACATCCTCTTGGCCCGCCCGCACCTCGGCGGCCGCGGCCCGCTCTTGTCGGCGCTGCAGCCCTTCCTTGCCGATCTTCTCCCACTCGCGAAGAGTCCAGGCGAATGCCAATGCCGGCTCCCAGAACGCGCCGACGAGCAGCAGGATCATCAACGGCCAACCTGCCAAACTGGTTCCACAGAGCCAATGGACAGCCAAGGCCACCGTCAGCCCGGCCACCATCTTGTACGCACGCCGCCGGTCTGGCGCCCGCACCTCAACCTCGCCCTGCTCTCCCATGCCACCGCCCCCGCACTGCATGCCGTTCCGACAAACGGCATTGGCGCTCGTTCGCTCAGCCCCGAACCGGAGCATTCATGAGTTGGCGCAGCACTCGCCTGACCCGACGCGAGGACTCCACAAACCGGCTCAGCACGTCAGGAGGATACCATTCCATGCCGAGCATCACATCATGGGCTGCACGCAGATGGTCCACCGCGTCATACGCATCCGGCGGGAGCACGCCCGCGAGCTTCAGCCCGTACGCCATCTTCAGGACGCCCGGGCTGCCAGTCACACCGTGAAGCGTCGCGAGCCGCCGCAACGCCTGATGGACCGCTGCAAACTCCTGCTCCACTTGATCGAGCCTGGGATCAATGCCGGGTTGCGCGCTCATTGCAGTCTCCACTACCCCGCGTCAAGCGGTGGCTCCAGTGGCTCGTCGCCGGTGAGCCGGTCCTGGTCGGCGTCGGGTTCGTCCTCAACGTCGGCCTGCCCGCTCTCCGAAGCTGGCAACTGCCGCTCCGCCTGGGCCACCTTGCGCTCGGCCTGGTCCAGCTCCTGGTTGACACGGTCAAGCTGGACTTCGAAGTCCTTGCGCTTGATCCTGAAGTGTACCCATTCCTTCAGCGAGAGCAGGACGGCGCCCAGTTCCTTTCGGAACACCAAGGCCAGACACGCTGTAGTCACGGGCCAAGCGAAGCCAGTTCCCAGCCACTTCAGCGCCGGCAAGCCAAGGACGAGCCAGAACCATTCCGCGCCTCTGGGCCACCGAACTCGGAACTCCTGCTCTTCCATTCTACCACCCCCGCGTCGCCAGCCTCTCCTCCGCCGGGATGTCCGTGATGTTGATCCCGACCATCGCCTCGCCCAGGTTCCGGCTGGCTTCCAGCACTTTGCGGGGATCATCGAAGAACGCGTTCGCGGTCACGATCGCCTTGGCGCGCGCCGCCGGATCGCCCGACTTGAAGATCCCCGAGCCGACGAAGATCGCCTCCGCGCCCAACTGCCGCATCAGCGAGGCGTCCGCCGGCGTGGCGATCCCGCCCGCCGAGAAGTTCGGCACCGGGAACTGCCCCGTCGCCGCGATCTCCTTCACGATCTCGTACGGCGCACCCAGGTTCTTCGCCTCGGTCATGAGCTGCTCGGGCTGGAGGGTGGTCAGCCGGCGGATGCCGTCCATCACCGCGCGCATGTGGCGCACCGCCTCCACCACGTTGCCGCTCCCCGCCTCGCCCTTCGTGCGGATCATCGCCGCGCCCTCGCCGATCCGCCGCAGCGCCTCGCCCAGGTCGCGGCAGCCGCACACGAACGGCACCTTGAAGGCGTGCTTGTCCACGTGGTAGCACTCGTCCGCCGGCGTCAGCACTTCGCTCTCGTCGATGAAGTCGACGCCCAGCGTCTGGAGGATCTGCGCTTCGGCGAAATGCCCGATGCGCACCTTGGCCATCACCGGGATGCTCACCGCCTGCATGATCTCTTCGATCAGGCCGGGGTCGCTCATCCGCGCCACGCCGCCGTGCGCCCGGATGTCGGCGGGCACGCGCTCGAGCGCCATCACCGCCACCGCGCCGGCGTCCTCGGCGATGCGCGCATGCTCGGCGGTGACCACGTCCATGATCACGCCGCCGCGCAGCATCTGTGCCTGGCCGACCTTCTCCCGCCAGCCATAGGTCCCGTTGGACTGCTCGCTCACCGTCGTCTCCTCAACGCTACAGCTCGACGCGGCCGTCGAGCGCGCGCTCGATCGTCACCCGATCGGCGTAGTCCAGGTCGCCGCCCACCGGCAGCCCGAGCGCCGGCCGGGTCACCCGGATCCCGCGCTGCTTCAGCAGGCGCGCCAGGTAAGCCGCCGTGGTGTCGCCCTCGGGCGTGGGATTGAGCGCCAGGATCACTTCGTTCACCGAGCCGTCGCCCACCCGCGTCAGAAGCTGCGGGACGGTCAGGTCTTCCGGCCCGATCCCGTCGATGGGCGACAGCACGCCCTGCAAGACATGATACTTCCCGCGGTAGTGCGCGGTCTCCTCGATGGCCAGCAGGTCGCGCGCGTCGGCCACCACGCAGAGCATGTCGGCGTGCCGCCCGTGATCGCGGCAGACCGCGCAGGGGCCGTCCTCGCTGAAGAACCCGCAGACGTCGCAGCAGCGCACCTTCTCCGCGGCGCCGGCCAGCGCCTCGGCCAGCGGCAGGATCCGCTCGGCCGGCTCGCGGAGGAGCCACAGCGCCAGCCGCTGCGCCGACTTCGGCCCGATGCTCGGGAGCCGCTCCAGCGCATCGATCAGCCGCGCCACGCTGCGCGGGTAGCTGCTCATCTAGATCCCCATCCCCGGCGGCAGCGGGATGTCGCCGGTGAGGTCGCGGAGCATCTCCTTGCTGTTCTCCTGCGCCTGCTCGCTGACCCGCTGCAGCGCGGCGACCAGCGCGTCCTGCAGGAGCTCCAGCTCGTCCGCCGCGAGCCCCAGCTTCTCGCCGTCGACGTGGACCTCGAGGACTTCACCCAGCCCGCTGGCGATGATCCGCACCAGCCCGCCGCCGGCGTCCACCTGGAAGCGCTCGGAGGCGAGCTGCCCGCGCAGCTCCTCGGCGCGCTGCTGCGCCTGCTGAAGCTGCTTCATCAGGTTGCCCAGGTTGCCCATCATGGCGCGGTCTCCGCCGGCAATGGAGAGGATACCATACGGCGGGCGTGGGGCAAGCCCGGTGGGTGGCGGTACAGTTGGTGGCATGGGCTTCCAGCCCATGGTCCCGTCTGGTCTGCGGACATGGGCAGGATGCCCATGCCACGGCCTACCCGTCGATCTCGCGTGAGCCGGGGAAGGTCTGCATCGCGAGCGAGACCGCCTCGCCGAGGTCGGACACGTCGGCGGCGGGCGCTTCGGCGGCGGGACGCGGCGCCTCGGCCAACATCCCTTTGAAGACCACCGGCCGGCCCAGCACCCGCCGCCAGGTCTCTTCCAGGATCTTCCGCCGCTCGGCCTGCTGGCAGATGTTCAGGGACGCCTCCCAGCCGTGGAAGCCGAATACCACCTCGTCGCCCTCCACCGCCAGCGGCTCGGCGTGCACCAGGTGCGCCATCAGCGGCGGCCAGCCCTCGCGGATCAGCGACAGGAAGCGCGGCATCCGCTCGCGCACCGCCTCCAAGGTCAGCGGCTCGCCGTCCGCCAGGGGCTGCTCGGGCGTCTCTTCCGGCTTCGGCACGGCGCGGGCCGGCCGGCGGGGCGCGGGCGCAGCCTCGAGCGCGTCTTCGGACTCCCTCTCGTTGCCACGGCCGGAGTGGGGTCCCGTGCCGCTTTGCCGGGTCTGGACCTCCCCCTGCTCCCTCCCTGGCAAGGAGGGGGTGCCCGGATCGGAAACGGCCGGCCGGGGCCGCGTCTCGAGCAGCAGATCGAGGAGCGTCACCTCGAGCAGGATGCGCGGCTGCGGGTGCCAGCGGAGCTGCTTGTCGCAGGCGGCCCAGGCGTCCACCACTTGCATCAGCCGGTCAGGCTCGAACCCCTCCGCCTGCGCCTCGAGCCGCCGGCGGAGGTCGTCGGGGAGCGCCTTCAGCTCGTCCGGTGCGCAGCGCAGACGGGCGAGGAGGAGCAGGCGGCAGTGGGCGAGGGCCTCGGCCACGATCTGGCGCGCGTCGCGGCCGGCGTCGAGCAGCTCGGCCAGCCAATCCAGGGCGCGCGGCACGTCGCGGTCGAGGAGCACCTCGCCGAGGGCGAAGCGGACCTCGGCCGAGAGGCTGCCGAGCACCTCGGCGACGTCCTGCGCGGTGACCGTGGCACCGCTGAAGGCGACGATCTGGTCGAGCACGCTGAGCGCGTCGCGGAGCCCGCCGTCCGCCGCGCGGGCGACCGCGTAGAGCGCGGGCTCGTCGACGTTGAGGCTCTCGGCGCCGGTGACCTGGCGCAGCCGGGCGACGATGGCCTCCACCGCCACCCGCCGGAAGTCGAACCGCTGGCAGCGGCTGAGGATGGTGGCGGGGATCTTCTGCGGCTCGGTGGTGGCGAGGACGAACATGGCGTGGGCCGGCGGCTCTTCGAGGGTCTTGAGGAAGGCCTCGAAGGCCGGGCCGGTGATCTGGTGCGCCTCGTCGAGGATGTACACCTTGATGCGGCCGTCGGTGGGCGAGAACTGCACGTCTTCGCGGAGTGAGCGGATGTCGTCGATGCTGCGGTGGCTGGCGGCGTCGATCTCGATCACGCTGAGGCTGTTGCCGGCGGCGATGCGGCGGCAGCTCTCGCACTCGCCGCAGGGCTCGGGGGTGGGCCCGGCGTCGCAGTTCAGCGCCTTGGCGAGGATCCGCGCGACGCTGGTCTTGCCGACGCCGCGCGGCCCGGTGAAGAGGTAGGCCTGGGCGGTGCGCCCTGTGCGGAGGGCGTTCTGAAGCGTTCGAGTGACGTGCTCCTGGCCGAACACGTCCTCGAACCGCGTGGGCCGATAGAGGCGGAACAGGCAGACATAGCTCATGGCACATCGGCACGGACGAAAGGAGGATCGTGCACCCGCCGTCGAGGCGCTTTACCGCGGCGTCACCGGGCCCGCTCGCTCCAGCCGGGAGTCCGGCGGCACGCGGCTCCGTCCCTTATGGCTGCTGCCTTCCGGCCCTGACCAAGTTCGGGAGGCTACCGTTGCGCCGGGCCCGACCTTCAACGCCGCGCTGCTCGGTCAGTCCCGCGGCTCTGCGCCCCTCGGGCGGGGATTCAACCCCGCTATAGCGGTTTGCGGGTACAGGGCACCGCTAGTTCCCCGTCTAGCACGATCCAGCGGAGGAGGTGGGATTCGAACCCACGGTGGACTTGCGCCCACACACGATTTCCAATCGTGCTCCTTTGGCCACTCGGACACTCCTCCGGGCGGGAGATGGTGAAAATACCCCCGGCAAGAAGAGGCAGGCCGGCAGGCGTCAAAATAGTGACGGGGCGCCAGGAATGGCGCCCCGTGGTGCCCTCGATAGGAATTGAACCTACGCCTCAGGTTCCGGAGACCTGCGCTCTATCCACTGAGCTACGGGGGCAACGACGGAGAGGGTGGGATTCGAACCCACGGTGCGTGCAACGCACACCGCTTTTCGAGAGCGGCACCATCAACCACTCGGACACCTCTCCACTGCGGCGCTGCCCGCCCACCACCTCCCTCAGACTGTCTGTCAAGGTTCCAGCGCCGATACCCCCGCCGGGAATCGAACCTGGACCTACCGCTTAGGACGCGGCAGCTCTATCCATTGAGCTACGGGGGCGCGCTACGGAGAGGGCGGGATTCGAACCCGCGATAGCTGTCTTTGCACAACTATAACCGCTTAGCAGGCGGCTGCCTTCAGCCACTCGGCCACCTCTCCAGACCGCCAAGCAGCAGCAGTCTACCACACCCGGGGGCGCGAGGCAAGACCTCGCCACGCCTACTCCGCCGCAACCGAATCGCAATGGGTCGGCCGCTTGCAGCGCTCGGCGCGTTGGCGCATCATAGGCACGGGAGTTGTCGCGTCGGTTGCGCACGTCTGCTCGTTGCGGGTCCAAGGAGCCAACACGGTGAGGAAGCACGCGTTCACGCTGATCGAGTTGCTGGTCGTCATCGCCATCATCGCGATCCTGGCGGCCATCCTCTTCCCGGTCTTCGCCAAGGCCCGGGAGAAGGCGCGCCAAAGTAGCTGTTCGTCCAACCTCAAGCAGCTCGGCCTGGCCCTGATGTCGTACATGCAGGACTACGATGAGACGACCGTGGACCACTGCGGGCAGACGACCGCCAACTGCTGGGCGGTCTCCATCTACCCGTACGTCAAGAACGCCCAGCTCTGGGGCTGCCCGTCGGCCGGCAACATCGGCACCTTCGGCATCTGGCGTGACTACAACAACGGACCCACCCACGCTTTCGTGCCGGCCCTGCCGCGCAGCTATGGGTGGAGCCTGATGCTGGACAACCGGAACCTGGCCAGGATTCAGTATCCGGCCCAGACCGTGGCCATGGCCGACAGCGACGGCACCGGCTGGCTGGCCCCCATGCACACCTGCATCGGGTTCACCGACCTCGGCGCCACGGCGGCCTGCGCCACCAAGTACGCCCGCATGAACCCGCGCCACAACGAGGGCGCCAATCTCGTCTTCGTCGACGGGCACGTCAAGTGGTGGAAGGACATGCAGATCGTCGGCGACTTCAGAGCCGGGAACCTCAAGCCCAACTAGCCTGCCAGGACCTGTCCTCGCGACGGCGTATCACCCTCCGGCGCAGCCGCGCCGGAGGGTGATGTGTTTGAGCTGCTCATCCCGCTGCTGCCTCTGCTGAGCCTCGCGGCCCCGTCGCTGCCGCTCGAGTTCGACACCGACCCGGGCTGGATCGCGCGGCCCGGGTTCCTCCCCAATCCCGCGCAGCGCCCGCAGGTGACCGCGGCCGACGGCGTGCTCACCCTGGCCGTCGACGAGCCCGGACGCGGCATGAAGCTCGAGCTGCCCCTCCGTGGGCTCGACGCCGAGAGGGTCGAGTACCTAGTTCTGCGTTACCGCGCCCGGCACCTGGCCGGCGGCTACGCGCTGTGGGCATTCGACCAGCGAGCGGGCGGCGGCGAGCTGATCAACACCGGCCAACTGGTGCAGGACGGTGAGTGGCACACGCTCGCGCTGAACCTCCAGGCGGCCGGCGCGCAGGGTGCTGTCCGGGCCCTGGTGACCGAGCTCGAGTGCGCCGGCGAGCCCGCCGAGCTGTCGTTCGACTGGTGGCGCGCGGCCGACGAGCCGCCCGGCGGCGCCGACGTTCACCCTCCGCTCCGCCCGGAGGAGCCGCCCCTCGAGCTGCGCTTCGCCGAGCTGCCCCCGCCCAAGCCGGAACCCGACTGGCTCGCGCTCGACGCCGCCACTTTCGGCGCCGCAGCCGAGGCCGGGCTGCTCCACCTCCACGCCGAGGGCGCCGACCGCGGGATGAAGTTCAGCGTCCCGCTCGCGCCGCCCGTTGACCTCCGTCCCTACGGCTTCATCGCCCTGCGCTACCGCGCCTCCGGCCTCGCGCCGTGGGGCGACTACAGCGTGTGGCTCGGCAGCGGGCCGGGCGGCAAGCCCGACCAGTACGCCAGCCCGCTGCCGCTCGGGCAGCTCGAGTGCGACGGTGCCTGGCACGTGGCGGTCGCCCCACTCGCCGCGCCCTTCGCCGTCCGCGAGATCGCGCTCCAGGTCAGCTCGCAAGCGGTCCGCGGCGACCTTTGGCTGGACCGGGTCTCCTTCTCCACCACCCGGCCGCTGCTCGACGCCGGCGACGTCCTCCCCCTGCAGACCGGGTGGGGGCAGTCGCGGCTGAAGCGCTTCCGCGCCGTGGACCTCTCCGCCCGCGCCGACGGCCGCTCGGCGCTGCGGCTGCGGGGCATGGGGCTGCGCACCTGGCTCCCCGCCGGCAAACTGACGGTCCACGGCATCCCCTTCGATCTGCTCGCCCCCGGCACGGACTGGGTGGTGACGCCCGACGACATCGATCGTCGCGCCAGCGTGCCCGTGGGTGCGCAGGGCTCCGAGCTGTATCTTCTGATGGCCGCGCGGCTGCCCGCCCGCGACGCCGGACGGATGGGCGACCCGGTGCCGATGACCCGCTTCGACACGCCCGAGCGGTTCAGAGTGGCGGTGGTCTACGCCGATGGCGTGACGGACGAGATCTTTCCGGTGAGCGTGGCCGGCGGGACGCACCAGGTGCGGTCCGGCGCGGCGGTCTACGCGCTGCCCGGCCTGCGCCGGGCCGAGCTGCGGCGGGTCGAGCTGATCAACCGCATGGAGTCGGCCTGGCTTGCCCTGGCGGGTGTGACGCTGAACCAGGGCGAGCCGGTTACGGCCGAGCCGCCGGTGCCGGGTCTGCCGCCCACCCCACCCGCCTGGAGGGCCGCCGCGGCAAAGCCGGCGGTGCGTGTCGACCAGGGGCAGGTGGTGGTCGACGACGGTCTGCTCGAGCTGACCCTCGCCACTCGAGCGGGCCTGCGCGTGACCGGGCTGAAGCTGCGTGGCGGCGCGCTGAGCCTGGCGCCCGGCCCACTCTTCACGCTGGGCGTGGGCGACGTGGCGGTTACGTCCGAACGAGTGACTCTCCAGCCGCCGGTGCGGTCGGGGGCGACGGTGCGGATCCCGTTCGCCAGCCCGGACCCGGCGGTGCCGCTGGCGGGCGAGCTGCGGCTCGGCGCCGCGCCGGACGGCCTCTCAGTGCGCCTGGGCCTCCGCAACGCCGGCGCCGGAACGATCGTGCCGAAGGTGCGCTTCCCCATCCTCCGCGGCGTGACGCTCGGCACGGCGGCGGAGACCTGGTATCTGTGGGCCTGCAAGGGCGGCATCGTGTCCAACCTGGCCACCCACCAGAGCCAGGCCTACGGCGGCGAGTACCCGCTGCAAGTGGCCGACCTGTTCAACCCCAGGCGCGGCTACGGCGTGGCGCTGCTCACCGCCGACCGCGACGACCTCTACCGGCAGCACGAGCTGGACAAGGACGAGCACGGCGCCGGCTGGCAGATCGACTACTGGCCGGCCGAGGTGGCGCCGGGCGGGTCCATCGAGACGGCGCCGACCATCCTCCGCGGACACGCGGGCGACTGGCGGCGGGCGTTGGGCCTCTACCGCCAGTGGGCGAAGTCGTGGTACCGCCCGCAGGTGCCGCGCAAGCCCTGGTTCGAGCGGACCTTCTACTACCAGCAGACCACCGCGTGGGGGGCGCTGCATGACGCGGCCGCCGGCCGGTGGCGGATGAAGGAGACCATCGAGCAGTTCCGCGGCTACTTCGGCCGGCTCGACTATCTGCACATCTTCGACTTCGGCGACTCGCACGTCTACGGCCGGGTGGGCGACTACAACCACTACGACGAGCTGGGCGGGCTGCCGGGCATGCGTGCGGCAATCGCCGAGGCGCAGGCGATGGGCGTGCCCATCGGGCTGTACATCGAGGGCTACCTGTGCGACGAGCGGGGCGTGTGGGGACGCGAGCACGTGGCGCAGAACGACATCCGGAAGCAGGACGGCACGCCGCTGCTGTGGGACGGCGCGCCCACGGAGCACATGATGTGCCCCGCGGCCGAGGGCTGGCGCCGGCACCAGGCCGAGACCTACCGCCGCGTGGCCGGCGAGCTGCAGCCGAGCGGGATGTACATCGACCAGTACGGCTTCATCAACACATGGAAGACGTGCTGGTCGCGCGAGCACGGCCACCCGGTGCCGGTGTCGCCGCTCCGCGGCGAGCGCGACACGACGCGGGCCATCCGCGCCGCCGTGCCCGCGGGCATCGCCACGCTGACCGAGGAGACGCCCAACGACGTCAACTCGCAGTACCAGGACGGCGCGCTGGGCTACTCGGTGACCTGGGCCAACCCCACGCTGGCGCCGCACCGGGTGGACCTGTTCCGGTTCTGCTACCCGAGCTTCAAGGTCTTCCAGCTCGTTTCATACAACCCGTTCACCGAGGGCGGCTGGCAGCTCCTC
>JACPDV010000178.1 GCA_016183835.1 Armatimonadota bacterium | reverse complement strand
TGATCGAGAAGCGGAAGGAAGTGGGAGTTGGGGTGTAGGGTGTGGGGTGTAGGGTGTGGGGTGTGGGGTGTGGGGTGTAGGGGTGTGGGGTGTAGGGGTGCAGGGGTGCAGGGTGTGGGGTGTAGGGTGTAGGGTGTGGGGTGTAGGGGTGTAGGGGTGTAAGTGCCGACTCCGGAGTCCCGACCCCGCTCCGAACCCCTACACCCTTACACCCTACACCCTTACACCCTACACCCTCACGAGCAAGCGCACGCGCGGATGATCGGCTCGAACGTCTCCACCTTCAGGCTCGCGCCGCCCACCAGGCCGCCATCGATGTGCTCCAGCGGGAGCAGGTCGGCGACGTTCTTCGGGCTCATGCTGCCGCCGTAGATGATCCGCACGGCGTCCGCCGTCGGGGCATCGGTGAGCGCTGCCACCGCCGCGCGCACCAGGCCGCTGACGCGGTTGGCCTCCGGCGGCTCGCAGGCGATCCCGGTGCCGATGGACCAGACAGGCTCGTAGGCGATCAGCATCGCCGCCACCGTGGCCGCGTCGACCTCGGCCAGCCCGCGGCGAAGCTGCGCCTCGATCACGGCGTCGGTCTCGCCCCGCTTGCGCTCGTCTTCGCTCTCGCCCACGCAGAGGCAGGGCCGCAGGCCGCCGCGGACCCCGGCGAGGAGCTTCTGGTTGACGCTGGCATCGTTGTCGCCGAACACCGAGCCGACCTCGCCCGCCATCTCCGCCTTCTGCTCGGGCACGCCGAACCGCCGCCGCCGCTCGCTGTGGCCCACGAGCACATCGGTGCAGCCCACGTCCACCAGCATGGGCACCGAGACCTCGCCGGTGAAGGCACCGCTGTCGTGCCAGAAGCAGTCCTGCGCCCCAACCCGCGCGGCGTCGGCGTGCTTCGCCACCGCCCGCAGCGCCAGGAACGGCGCGAACACCACCACCTCGACCTCGCCCGACACGCCCTGCATGACGCCCGCCAGCTCGGTCATGTAGGCCTTCGCCTCGGCGACGGTCTTGTTCATCTTCCAGTTCGCCGCGGCCACCGCAACCCGCTTGCCCATGATCCTGCCCTTTCGCCCCGACCGGCGGCATTATCCCAGACGGGCCGGGGGTGTCAACTCGCGTGCAACCCGCGCAGCATGGCGAGGGCCGCCTCGACAACCCGGTGCCCGGTGTCCGCCGGGAAGATGCTGGACCAGCTCTCGTACCCGCCGCGCCACAGCTCTTCCGGCGTCGGGACATAGCCCACGTCGTCGTGGCACAGCTCCAGGGTCAGAACGAGCGAGCCGGGCGCTTCGTCCCGGATTCTACGGCCGTAGGCACAGAACATCTCGCCGGGGAAGGCCGCCAGGCTGACCTCCCCGAGCCGTAGCGCCGTCACCTCGTGTGGGTAGACCGGACCCGACTCATGGCAGCGGATCGTCCGCCTTGCCGACACCAGTTCGCGCCCGAACGCAGCCTGCCCGCCCTCGAACACGGCGCGTGCCGCCGCCCGCNCTCCGCCTCCGTCGGCCGGTCGAGCTCCACCTCGACCAGCTCCCGCGCGAACCGGAGCGGCGCCAGCTCCGCCGGCCGGGCGCGGGCCATCACCTTCACCACCTCCGCGCCCAGCACCGTGCCAATCTCCTCCGCCTGGGCGAAGCCCTTGGGCTGCTCGGCGCGGCTCACGTCGATGTGGTTGATGTCGCCGGCACAGCCCTGGAGGAAGATGCAGTCGAGATCCTCACCATGCACCCGGCGGAGCAGCCGTTCGAGGAAGCAGGGCCAGTCGGCGCTCATGCAGGCGCCGCCGATGGTGTCCAGGTGAAGCGCGTAGTTGACCACCACGCACGGTGCGCCGCCGCCCGCGGGCCGGAGCACGAGCACCTCCACGCGCGGGTCGATCAGCGCGGTGGGCCGCACGATGTCGGGATGCTGCCGTCCGGGGTTGAAGCGCACCGACCCGTCGCGCATGAGGAACCGCCGGCAGAACGCCACCGACTCCTCGTGCCCGCGCCCCACCTCCGCCGTCACCGGGCCGGCCGCCCCCTTCGCCGCCGCCACCGCGGCGACGATGCGCTCGGCGAGGTGCTCCACGTGCTCCCCGGCGAAGGGGCCGAGGTGGGTGTGGGTGGCATGGAGGATCAGCCGTTCCGGAGCGAGCCCGAGCGCCGCCACCCGCTCCCGCGCGGCGGCGGTGACGCGCGCGTCGCCGGAGCAGAGATCGAGCGCCACGAGGGCGACCGCCTCGGCGCCGTCCTCCAGCCACAGGGCCTTGGCGTGAAGCGGGTCGTGGACGCCGTCCGCCAGCCGCTCGTGGTAATAGCCGCGCAGGCGGCTGCCGAGCGGCGGAGTGGTGTCGGTCCGGGCCCAGCCGGCTTGGATGCCCATCTGACTCTCCTCCTGGGTGGCCGTGCCCGCGGGCCGTGTGGCACTGGCTTTCTGCTGCCAGTGTCCGGCCGGTACCCGTGCCTTTGGCCCGAAGCACGGGCATCAGACTGCCCGTGGCACACGGGACTGCGGCCTCAGCCGAACAGGCCCTCACCCCGCATGGCTTCTAGCGCTGCGCCGGCACGTGCCAGGATCTCGTCGATGTCGGCGGCGGTGTGCGAGTAGTTCACGTACATCACCCCGTAGGTGATCACGCGCCGCTTGAGCCACTCTGCCTCGAACCGCAGTGCCAGTTCGCCGGCGTTGACCGCCGGGCTGTCCTCCCAGAGCAACTGAGGGCAGGGCGGCAGGCCGACCACCCGGGCCGGCGCGCCGGCCTTGGCGAACCGCTCGTTGAGCCCGTCGATGAGCTGGCGGCCGCGCCGGTCGAGGTGGCCGATCACGTCTTCGGTGCGATACACCGCCAGGCACGCCCGCGCCGCCGCCAGAGCCGTGGCCTCGCCGCCGAAGGTGGACGAGACCACCGCGGTGCGGACGGTCTCCATCACGTCGCGCCGGCCGAGATACGCCGCCACCGGCCAGCCGTTGGCCATCCCCTTGCTGAAGGTCGCCAGGTCCGGCGTGACGCTGAACCGCCCCTGGGCCCCGCCGTTGGAGAGCCGGAAGCCGGTCACGATCTCGTCGAAGATGAGCAGCGCGCTGTACCGGTCGGCCAGCTCGCGGAGCTGCTGGAGGAACTCGCCCGCGCCCTCGCCGGCGGTGTAGGAGTAGGCCACGGTGAGCGCGGCGACGTGGTCGCCGTCGGCCTTCAGCGCATCTTCCCACGGCTGCGGGTCGCCCCACGGCAGCGGTGTGTGCACGGAGCGGACGGCCTCGGGGACGCCCGGGGAGCCCATCGTGGTGAGCCAGCCGTGGTAGCCGCACATGAGCACGCGGTCGCGCCCGGTGTAGGCCCTCGCCAGCTTCATGCAGGCCGACATCGCCTCGCCGCCGGTGCGCAGGAAGCGCACGCTCTCGGCGCAGGGGATCATCTCCACCAGAGCTTCGGCCACGTCCACCCGTCGGGATAGCGGTAGCCGAGGGTGATGGGCCCCAGCGCGCAGCGGAGATCCAGGTACTCGTTGCCGTCGATGTCCCACAAGCGGCAGCCCTTGCCGCGCTCGATGAAGCACGGCTCGATCCCGCGCAGCGCCTCGCGCGGCGCCTTCGAGTGGGTCTGGGTGGCCATCGGGATCACCTGCCGGGCCCGCTCCCAGAGGTCCCAAGAACGGTGCAAGTCGAGTGGTCTGTCGCGCACTACGTCTCTCCCTCGTAGGGCGTGCTCTTGCACGCCGTTGTGAAACACCTCGGTCGCCAGAGCCGGTGCTGCTGGTAGGGGCGACCGGCAGGTCGCCCGTCGGCGAGGCCCGGCCGGCATCTCGGGCGAACTGCCGGTCGCCGCAACCAACGCATCCCGGCCAAGAGCCTGGCGGAACCGCGCCGATGGTGGGCAATAGCCCACCCTACTTACGGAGTTTTGTCCAGAAGATCCCCGATCCTCCTCCGCAGGCTGGTCAATGCGTCCGGATCGGGGAGAATGTCCGTCGAGCGGTAGCCGCCGGCGTTGGGGATCCGGGTCAGCCCGGCCACCTCGGCCAGCGCCTTGGCCAGCTCGCCGTGCGGCTGCTTCGCCGCCGCGGCGCGGGCGGCGAGGAGGAGGTCATAGTCCTCGATCCCCTCGCGTGCCTCCTCCAGCCGGATGGTGGAGAGCGGCCCGCTGCGGCCCAGCGGCTCGCCCGGGTAGGCGATGAAGCCGTCGCCGTTGGGGTAGCGCACCCAGTCGTACTTGCCCGGCTCGCCGCTCTGGTAGATGAACGAGTGCCAGCCGAACTTGTAGGGGTCATAGGTGTACCAGGAGAAGCCCCAGAACTCGTAACCGTCCACGCCGTGAGTGAAGCAGTACCAGGGCAGCATCCGCTCGGTGGCATTGTAGGGCGTGTCGATCTCCATCTGCCCGTCGGTGGTGAACCAGGCCTTGTCGCCGGCCTTCCGCCGCTCCGCCCATTCGCTCATCGGGTAGACGCCGTACTGCCCCAGCCCGACGTGGTTGAGCACCCCGTCCCACGCCTTCACATGGCCCCAGGTGCTGCTGTAGACAGGGATCTGCGGGTCTACCGCGCGGGTGTAGCCGATGATGTCGGCCAGCCATTGGATCACTTCGCGGCGGTCGGCCCACGGCTCGTCGCTGACGTACAGCGAGAGCCGGTCGGCCCAGCCCTTCGCCTTGAGGTGCGCCCAGTACTGCCGGACGGCGTCCTGGTAGGCGGCCTGGTACTCCGGCGAGGGGTACTTCAGCCCCAGGAACGGGCTCGGCGGGTGCGCCCAGCCGCAGGCGTAGAACGGCCCGGCGAAGTAGCCCGCGCTCATGTGCAGCTCGTCGTAGCAGTACGCCGCGGCGCGGTCGAACGCGGCCGTGTCCATCACCACCTTGCCGTCGACCAGCTTGAACCCGGCGCGCGGCTGGATCTCGTCCGGGCAGACGTGGTGCTCCGCCATGAACCGCCACCACGTCCGCCAATCCTCCTCCGTGCGGAAGGTGGACCAGCCCGGCCCGTTGCGCAAGTCGTAGATCACCTGCAGCGAGGCGCGGTCGGGCATCACAAAGCGCCACACGCGCAGACGCACCGGCACGCGCACGGGCGGCTGCCCGGCCTGCTCTACCACCACGTCGCCGCGATACTCCCCCGGCGCCGCGTCGCGTGACACCGCGTAGGTGATCCACAGAGGCTGTGTGCGCCGGGCCTCGAGAGCGATCCTGCCGTCCGACGGCACGAGGTAGTCGGGCCACCAGCCGCGCCAGCCGTCGGTCCGCCCGGTGCCCCCGGCGAGCCGCCGCTCGTAGGGTTTCGCGCTCGAGCTGAAGTAGCCCGAGGGCTGCAAGCAGGGCACGTAGCCTACCGTCTCGATGCGCCCCGGCGGGAGCGCCGCGGCACCGCTCCGCAGCGGCTCCAGCTTGACCGTCACGCTCGCTGCCGCGCTCGAGCGGAGGCAGAGCTGGAGGCATTCCGCCTCGTTCCGGCCGCCGGCCAGCTCCGGGGCGGCGGGGAGCTTGCCCGCGGGCGTGTCGCGGAAGACCTTGACCAGCGGGTCTTCGGCCCACACCGCCAGGCCCGGCCGCGCCTGCCGCTGCTCGATCTCGCCCAGCGCCGCGCGGACGGTGCGCATCATCACCGCGCCGTCGTGCTCCAGCACGCCGCGCACGTTCATCGTCAGGTGCAGCTCGAAGGTGGACACCGGGCCGCTCATGCTGACCAGCCCGGAGACCAGCTTCCACTCGTCGTCGCCGCCCACCGACCCGCCGGTGCTCCAGAACTTCGGCCCGGCGAGCTGTCCGGCGTCGTCGAGGAAGTGGCCGTGCACCCTCGCCTCGCCGGTGAGCCCCCGCGCCCGGAGCCAGGCGGCAACGAAGTAGCTGGCGCCGGAGGTGATCCGTACCTTCTGCCGCCAGCCGACCCAGTTGGCCGGCGCCTCGGGCGGCACGGTGATGCGCACGCAGTGGGTGCCGAATTTGCCGCCGTCCACGCGCTCGACCTTCACGGCCGCAGCCTGCTGACCCTCGGTGCCGCCCGGCCAGGTGGCCTGCATTGCGTCGGCGTCTTCGAACGACGGGTTCCGCACCAGGTTCGCGGGGCTGTTGAGCAGGTCGTCGTAGGCCATGCTCTTGCCCGCCGGGAGGCGCATGTCGGCGCTGAAGTAGAGCCCGAACGCAGCGCCGCGCCGGTGGCCGGATCAACCACGCGCAAGGAGTTCGGGTTGTACCCGCGCCGCAGGCGGGTCAGCAGCGCCGCCGCCGGCACCTGCACCAGGGCCTGCCGCACCGCCGGCCCGGCATTGATCACCACCGCCGGGATGCGGCACTCGAAGAGTCGCCGGCCCTCCTGGAAGTAGTCGTCACCCAGCCCGAACTCGGCCAGGTCCACCCGCTCGATCGGGCCGATCTTGAAGCTGGTGGTGGGCGGGGCGAGGCACTCCACCTTGACATCGTCGAACCAGGCGGTGCCGGTGCCCCACAGCACGGTGCCGTGCTGGAGCGTGGTGGCGTCGGGCGGGGCGGTGAACTCGAGCGCCACCTGCCGCCAGTCGAAGGTGCCGTCGCCGGCGCGCTCGATGGGCCCGAGCTTCATCGGGTTGTCGGGCGTGGCCACGTGGAGGTACCAGCCGCAGTAGCCCACCACGTTCTCGGCCCTCACCCAGGCGGTGACGCGGTAGGGCTTCCCGGGGACGAGGGTCAGCTCGCCCTGCCGCACGGCGATCCAGCTCGGCTCGGCGCCGGCGGCCACCACGGTCTTCACGCAGCGCTGCCCGGAGTGCGGCGACTCGGTGCTCCACTCGTTGTGCCGGTCGGGCCCGGCGGGGTCGAGCTGCCAGCCCTCGGGCACGTCGCCCGCACCGCTCTCGAACCCGCCGTTCGGCGCGCCGGCGCGGCCCTGGAGGAAGTCGGGCACGGGGTAGGCCGTCGGGTTGGCGTAGTAGACGTACAGCCGTTCGGTGGCCTGCGGCTCGAGCGCGGCGGGCACGGCGAGGGTGCTCCCCGCGGGGATCACGCCCTCCTGCAGCCGGGCGCCGCCGGGGCCGCGGAGGTCGAACAGCCGCTCGGTGCCCGCCGCATCGCAGACGCGCACGGCCTCGGCCCGGGTGTCCTGGAGCGGAAGCTGCCCGGCGTCCGGGCCGATGGGGAGCTCCACGGGGAAGCCGTTGAGAGCGCCGTCGCCGGTGTTGGTCAGGTCCACGGCCACGCGGGCGTGCCACAGGTCGGCACCGCCGGTGCAGAGCTCGGTGTGCCACGGCTCGGCGCAGGCCGCAGCGGCCAGAACAAGCAGCAGTCCACAGTGGCGCATCAACACCCTCCCGCGGCGGAGACCGGGGCGTCCATCCCATCGTCCACCGGACCGGACGTCAGCGGTTGAAACCGCCGCTCAGAACACGAAACCCGCCTGCGCGGGTTCGGGAGCGGAGTCCGCGCAGGCGGACTTTGGTGCGCCTCGCAGCGCACGTCGCTAGCGGGTTGAAGTCCCGCCGGGAGGACCTGTGCACGACCGAACCTCCCGTAGGCAACGACAGCCGTCCACCGCGAGGTG
>JACPDV010000092.1 GCA_016183835.1 Armatimonadota bacterium | reverse complement strand
TCGGTGATCACGCCCAGGTGGCAGAACCAGTAGGCCTGCAACGCCTCGTGGAAATCGCGCGGCGCTTGTGCTGGCACGCGGGTGCAGACATCGGCGATGCGGAGCAGCTCGGCGCGGCGCTGCGGGTCGGCCTCGGCCTCGGCCTGACGCCGGGCGAGCGCGGCATGCCGGCCGGCGAAGTGGATCAGCGCGTCACAGGCGATAGACATCGCCTGGAGCTGCTCCAGATCCACCGCGGGGTCCTCGTCTTGAGCGCCGAAGGCCGCAGCCATGGCCGTCCTCAACTGCGGCTTGAGTTGCTCACCCTCGATCTGGCGCTGGAGGTCGCACAGGCCCCGTCCGTAGATTTTCTCGTCCAGCACGGTGTGCCCGGGCGCGCGCTGCTCCATGAACTCGGTGAACAGGCCCGCCTCGTAGGCGGCCAACCAGCCGGGACTCATCAGGGCGAAGAGGCGGTCGCGCAGGCTCCGCCCGCGCCAATAGGGGATGATGATCTCCTCGTAGGCGCGGAAACAGCTCGCGGGCACGGCGTAGCGGTTCTTCTCGCGGGTGTCGAGGATGCGCAGGTCGTCGAGGCTGTGGCAGGTCAGCTCGGGGAAGGTGGGGACGGCCTTCGGCCGCGGCCCACGTTCACCGACGATCAGCTCGCCGGGGCCGATCCAGATGGTCTGGTGTTCGCAGAGGTGGCGGAACGAGCGGGCGCGCTGGACGGGCACGGAACAGTCGCCGGGCGCGCTCTCGTAGAAGGCGGTCATGAGCAGCGCGCGCTCTTCGGAGAGTGTGACGGGCGCGTCGAGGCTCTCGCGGCGGAGCTGGGAGGTGCGTGGGGTCATCGGCGCTTCACCCGGCGGCGAAGGAGCATTGTACCGCAGGCCGGGCCGCAGGAGCCACGCCGCCCGGGCCGAAGTTCACCGCAGGGGAGACCATGATGTTGCGACGGTATGGCTGGGTGCTGGCGCTGCTTGCCCTCTCAGTCGAGAGTCCGATGCTCGCGCAGCACGAGGAGACCGACCGCCAGAGGATCGCCCGGGAGTTTCGTGAGGCCGACAAGAAGCTGAACGAGACCTACGGCAAGCTGATGGAAGCTCTGGCAGACGATACGGCTCGCACCAAGCTCCGGAACGCGCAACGCGCCTGGCTCAAGTACCGCGATCTGGAGGGCGAATTCGCGGCAGACGACTGGCGCGACGGTTCTGGACAGGGCTCGCTGGCCTGCTGTCGCGAGACGGAGCTGACGAAGCAGCGGACCCAGGACTTCCTGGACTACATCAAGGAGTACACCCACCGGTGACGGGACGGGCGGTGGGGGTGGCGCTATCATGCCTCGCCGGCCTGGCGCATGACAGTGGTGACGAGCGAAGCGCTGCGGTGGAAGCCCGCGTCGGCGCGGGGCGGCGCGGTGGCCGCCGGCCATGCTCAGCCTCGTCGCCGTTGCCACTCCTCCGGATCGCGGCCGGCGTGCAACACGGCGAGCACAACGACCGCCTCACCTTCCACCGCGAAATAGACGCAGTACGGGAACCGCCGCAACAGCACTCGCCGAACGCCGGCGCGGAGGTCTTGGTAGACCAAGGGCTGCTCGGCAATCCGGTCGATCGCCGCACGCAGTGGGTCAAGGAAATCGTGGCTCAGGCCACCGCGTTGCGCTTCGTACCAGTCGACGGCCGACTCGACGTCTTGTTCTGCGGCAGGCTCGACGACAACGGCACAGCGGCTCAAGGATGCCGCCGCCCCAGGCGGTCGAGCAGCTCCTCAACCGGCCGCGCGGCGTCGGGCTGGGCGCGGTGCGCTGCCAGTCGGTCCTCGGCAAGCTCGAAGTGGCTCTCGCGCACCGGGATCGCCAGTTCGTCCGCCGCAATCCGGTCCCACAGCCGCTGCAAAAAGTCGATCTGCTCGGCTGGGCTCAGTTCGGCGAAGCCGGGCGGATCCGGGATGGTAGGAAGTGCCACGGTTGGACCTCCCCGTCATTATACCCCGCTCACCGCCGCTCGACGAGCGCCACCCCATTCGCCCCCAGACCAAGCTCCGTCGCCGCCGCCTGACCCGCCAGCTTCACCTTCCCCCGCTGCTCCGCGCCGGCCAGGTTCACCACCACCGCCAGCCCGCGCTTGGCTGCCGCCTGCACCTGCCCGTCACCGCCCTCCACCGCCAGCGGCTCCCACGGCGCCGGGTCGAGGATCACGCTCTCCCACGTCCGCAGCTCCGCGGTCAGCGCACGGACGTACGACTTCAGCACCGGGTCGCGCATCAGGCAGCCGTAGGGCTCCGGGTCGTAGTAGCTGTAGAACCCCAGCCACTTGTAGCCGTGGATCAGATGCAGCCACGTGCCGCAGCGCAGCTCCTCGGGCGTGGGCATGCGCGTGCTGGCCGGGCACCAGGTCTGCATCACGCTGCCGATCGGCCGCTTCCCGCGCAGGTTCTCGTCGCTCACCTTGAGCCAGGCCGCGAACCCGCCGGCGCCCTGCGGCGAGCCGAACGGGTAGCAGTCGAAGCTCCACAGGTCCTGCGATTCCAGATACGCCGTGCCCTTGTCCGGCTGGCAGAGGTTGACCCACACGATGTGGTTCGGGTCCAGCTTGCGAATGAGTCGCGCCGCCTCAGCCACCTGCTCGGGCTTGATCGTGCCCTCGGGCTCGTCGATCAGGTCCCAGCCCCAGGTCGCCGGGTGCGAGCGGAAGCGCTCCACCGCTTGCTGGATGTGCTCCAGGTTGAAGTGGTCGCCGGCGTTGAAGAACTGGTTGTTGAACAGCGCCACCGTGCCGTAGATGCCGGCCTTCACGCAGCCGTCGAGCCCCGCCTGGATGCTCGGCAGCGGGTCGGGATCGCCGCCGGAACACTGCACCAGGTTGCACCCCAGCCCGGCGATCTCGCGGGTCGGCGGCGCGTGGTAGGCCAGCAGCCCCAGGTACGGCCGGCCGTTCAGCAGGATCGTGTCGCCCTGGACCCGCGTCTCTCTGACCGGCTCCCAGGCGGGCAGCGGCACCGGCGTGTAGACGAACAGCGGCCGCTCGTCGCTCTGCACCGCGCGCTCGCCCCACAGCACCCGCGACACCACGCGATACCGCCCGAGCGGCAGCCAGGCGGTGTCGAGCGTGGCGGACATCGTGCCGGGCTGACCGGCGGTGGCCTTGCGGTCCAGCTCGGCGCCCGCAGCATCTTGCAGGACCAGTTCGCCGCGGAGCTGCCTGGCCACCTCGTCGGCCGTGCTCAGCGCCGCGGTCCAGGTCACGCGCGCTGTGCCGAGAGGCACGGCGTGCTCGTCCAGCCCGAACCGCACTGCGGGCGGCACCGTCACGCTCCAGCCGCCCGACAGGATCTCCTTGCCCCCATCGCTCACGGCCACGCGGAGCGTCTGCGGACCCGAGGCGGTGACGACGGGCGCGAGTACCGCCTTCGCCACGCCGCCCGCCGCCGGCTCCGTGACGCCCTGCGCCTCGGGCCCGTCGCCGAACCGGGCGGTGACCGTCAGCGGCCGCGGCTGGCCGGCGAGGGTGCGGAGCGCGAGTCCCAGTTGCACCGGCCCCAGGCCCAGCGCGCTGACCCGCGCCGCGCCCATCTCGAGGTTGGCATCCGCCGCCACCGCGTCGGGGAGCGGCTGCCGCGTGCCGTCGGGATGGAGCTGGAGCACCGGCAGCGGCGTGGTGTAGCTGGCGAAGTCCTGGTCCTCGTCGCTCGGCTGGTAGTCGGGCTGTGAGGTGACGAGCACCACGTCGACGTAGGGCACCTGCCGGTTGCCCGGCGTGGCGGCGACCCGCAGCGTGTGGTCGCCCGGCCCCTTCACCGGCCCCAGTGCGGTACACCACCTGAGCGCCGTGGTCGGCGCCGGGTACTTCGCGCGCCCCACGGGCTGGCCGTCCCAGAGGATCTCGAGGTCAGCGCCTTCGGCCCAGGCGAGGGCGCGAACGTTCACCCAGTAGGACCGGTCCTGCAGCCCGGTCACATTCCACTCCAGCCACCCGCCCTCGGGCAGCACCATCACCCGCTTGCCCGATGGGTGGGCCATCCAGCTCGTGAAGCCCTCGTCGCGCGGCGCGACGTTCTCGGCCTTGGCGGTGGCCTCGGCTTCGTGGTAGCGGTACTCGTAAGCGTTTGGCGCGGCGAGCGCGAGGAGGATGCCCAGCAGCATGGTCACTTCTCCGCCGGCTGAGGCCGGAACTGCAGGTTGTCGAGGTAGAACACCCCCGGCGCGTCGCCCACCGCCATGAAGACGATGCAGTCGAGGTAGTCGAACTGGTGCGAGCAGGCGAGGTCCGCGATCCGCTGCGGCGCGGCGCCCGGGAGCGTGAGGGTCAGGGCGTACCTGCCGGCGGCCAGCTTCCCGAGCCCGCAGACGATCTCGACGTGCACCCACTGCCCGGCCGGGAGCGGCAGGAGGCGCTTGCCGTTGGCGCTCAGCCAGCCGTCCGCGGTGGTGGTGAGGTTGGGTCCCATGTTGTACTTGTAGGGGTCGTCGCGCCAGTCGAGGGCGAGCAGGGCGCCGGTCTCCCAGCGCAGGTCGAAGGCCACCGTCAGCGCGCCCTCTTCGAGCGGAAGCGGGTAGGTGACATACGGCACGAAGCCGTGCGGCAGGCCGGCGGCGTCGGTGAACTTGAGGCTGTGCTTGCCGGCGGCGGCGGTCTCGTCGGTGACGCGCACCGTGCCGGCGCCTTCCTGCCCCACGTGCGCACCGTGCTCGGGCTCGCCGAGGGCGTCGTCCTCGTAGTCGCGGAGCGCGGGCTGACCGGCGCGGAGCGCGACCGGGGCGTAGCTCGCGTCGTCGCGCACCACGGGCTCCTCGGGCCGCGGCCAGGTGCGGCGGTCGGGGCTGGCGTAGAGCCCCGCCGCGGACAAGTCCACCGACCGGATCCCGAGCGCCAGGGCCGGCGAGCCGGGCTTGAGCCGGTAGTCGCGCCGGGCCGGGTCCACGAACTGCGGGTCGGCGACCAGGCTGCCGGCGTCCTGCCCCAGCTTCTGCCAGCCGGCCCACGAGTCGCGCCGCGACAGCCCGGAGACCCCGCCCACCCGCGGCTTGACGCCGCCGGCCCAGACCAGGTTCGAGTCGAAGGCGTAGCCCTCCCGCTCCGACTTGCGCACGACGTAGGCGTCGGCCGACTGGCCCGGCCAGGCGAAGATGCTGTGCAGCACCCGGTTGCCCGTCGTTTCGTACTTGGTCCACACGCTGAGGTAAGCCTGGTGCTCCTGCCCGTCGAGGCAGACGTTGTTGTCGAAGACGTTCTCCATCCCACCGTTGACCATGTAGGCGCCGAGCACCGTGTTCCAGATCACGTTGTCGTGCACCTGCCAGCCGCTGGAGTGGGTGTCGAGGTAGATGCCCCAGGAATAGAGCGGCGTCTGCAGTACGCCCTGCGCGTTGGTGCCCCAGCCGCCGGAGTCGTGGATCAGGTTGTGGTGGATCGCGTTGCCCCAGTTCCACTTCCGGTTGCGGGCCATCTGCTCGTCCGACGGCAAACCCCAATCCATGGCGGTGGCGGCTTCGATGATGCTGGTGTCGAGGGTGACCAGGTTGCTGTGGTGGCCGATGTTCCAGGCGATCTCGCACTCGCCGCCGACGTCCATGCCGATGGCATAGCGCGGGGTGTCGTGGATCAGGTTGTGGGTCACCCGGCTGCGCATGCAGCGGTGCATGTAGACCCCGCCGCAGCGATTGTGGATCCGGCCCCAGCCGATATCGCGTATATAGCAGTTGTCCACCAAGTTGCCGGTCACCCGGTTGTGGTCCTGAGTGGTGCCGAGGATGCTGACCCCGTCGCCCTGCGTGGCGGTGATGTCGCAGCCGGAGACGAGGCAGTCGTGGGTGTCGTCGCCGAGGTAGACGCCCACCTCCGCGTTGCGCAGGTCGCAGCGGGCCACCGTGCAGGCTTTGGCGCCGGTCATCTGGATCGCCCGGCCGCGGCAGTCGCGGATGTCGAGCCCGGCGAGGCGGACGTTCTCCACCCACTGGTTCTCGGCCGGCCGGCCGGCGAGCACGAAGGCGTTGGCCAACGCCGGAACCACGATCCGGTCGATCCCGCCCAGGTTGCCGGCGGGCGGGAGGAAGTAGAGGGTCTGGCTGTCGGGGTCGACGCACCACTCGCCCGGCGCGTCCAGCTCTTCCAGGATCCCGCAGAGGTAGAACGGGTTGCCCTTCGACAGCACGTAGACGCCGCGCTCCGCCTCGACGATGCGCTGGGCCGGGTCGATGCTCTTCACCGGGCCGTACTGGGTTTCATAGTTGAGGGAGTCGTGGAACATGACCCAGGCGCGCTCGGGATGGGCCCAGCGCTCGGGGTGCAGCGTGCCGGCGGGGTAGACCAGCTTGGTCTTGGTGCCGGCCTCGGGCACGCCCGCGCTCTGCAGGAACCCGCCGGTGCGCGGGTGGCGCGGGTCGGCGTTCGGCGTGCGCGCCCAGGGCATCAGCTTGCCGTTGAAGTAGAGCTCGTGGAACTCGAGGTCGGGGAGGGCCAGCTTGGACAGGTCGGCGCGGACGATGCCGTTCCGCCAGGGCTTCCAGCCGGCGACCGCGCGCCCGCCGCTGACGACCACGGGAGCGCCCTTCTCGCCCTCGGTGGTCAGTCCGGAGTCCTCGGGTCCGAGCACGATGGGCCGTTCGAGTTGGTAAGTTCCGGGTCGCACGATGACCCGCGCCGGGCGCTGCGCGCGGGCCAGGTCGATGGCTCGGCCGAGAGTGGCGAGCGGGTGGCCGGCGCCGCCGGAGGCGTCGTCGCGTCCGTTGACGGCCACGTAGAGCACCGTCTCGGCGCGGAGCGGTAGGAGGGCGAGCAGCAGGCAGAGGCCGGCGGAGCGGGGCATGGCGGAGCACCTCACGACGACACCGAGTCCGTTCGGCATCCCGATCTGCTCCCCCTCCTTGCCAAGGAGGGGGCAGGGGGAGGTCCAACCCCAGCCGCCTGTAGCGGGACCTCACCCCAGCCCTGTCCGTGGCAAGGAGAGGGAACGGAATGGGCCGAACGGCGCGCTCCCGCCTTGACGGACGCGCTCGGCGTGTGCTAGAGTGACTCATCCACAAGGCCGAACCGGGCGGCTTCCGGCGGCCGGCCGGCTTGCTCCGGGATGGGACATCGCCATGGCCTCGGGTGACGGGCATTCGCTCCGCGTGAACATCAGCGTCGTCGACGGACTGGTGGTCCTGTCGCTGTTCGGCGAGGTGGACATCGCCTCGGTGCCGATCCTGCAGGAGCACTTCCAGCGGCAGTTTGCCGAGGGGAGCCAGCGGATGATCGTCGACCTCGAAGGTCTCGACTACCTGGACAGCACCGGGCTCGGCTGTGTCACCGCGGCGCGGCGGCAGGCGCGCGAGGCGGGCGGCGATCTGCTCCTCGTCTGCACGCGGCAGCGCGTCTTGCGGCTGTTCAACATCACCGGGCTGGACCAGGTGTTTGTGATCTGCCGGTCGGTCGCCGAGGCGACCGCCAGACTGCAGGGGAATGAGCCGTGACCGAGCGTGGCGAAGTGAGCCTGCGGCTGCCGGCCGAACCCGACATGGTGAGCGTGGCGAGGCTTACGTTCGCTGGCCTGGCGAGCCGCCTGGGATTCGATTTCGACGGCGCGGAAGACATCCGGACGGCCGTCACCGAGGCGCTGAGCCTGCTCCTCCGGCGGGCGGCGGACGGCGCGAAGGGCACGCTCGAAGTGGCCGTGATCTGGTCGCCGCAGGCGCTCGAGATCACCGTCCGCCACCGTGGCGCGACCGCCGGCGCCACGCGCGACCGCGGCGAGACGGCCATCGCCGTGATGGTCATGGAGGCGCTCACCGACAGCGCCGCCATCGAGGACTGGGCGACCGACTGCCCCACGGTGCGGCTGACCAAGTCGCGCCTGGGCGGTTAGAGGGTAGCGTGGCCGTGAGCGATGCCGGAGGTCCCCCGGACGATACCCATGAAGATCCACTCCACGAGCGGTTCAGGGAGTTGCGACGCACCTGCGACACGGAGATCCGCGAGGCGCTGATCAAGGTCCACCTCCCGCTCGTCCGCGCCCTCTCCCGCCGTTTCGCCAATCGCGGCGAGCCGCTCGAGGACCTGATCTCGGTGGGCACGCTCGCCCTGATCCACGCCATCGACCGGTTCGACCCCGAGCAGGGCACGCGCTTTTCCACCTTCGCCACCCCGACCGTGATTGGCG
>JACPDV010000200.1 GCA_016183835.1 Armatimonadota bacterium | reverse complement strand
TGCACGTTCGAGCCGTTGTTGTGTGTGCCGCCGCGCCAGGCGCCGCCGTGGATGTAGACGACCACCGGCGTCGGCCCGGCGGGGAGCGGGTCGGGACGCTCGATGTTGAGGTGCAGCTCGCGGTCGCCGGCCTTGCCATAGACCACGCCGGCCTCGCGGACGACGCCGGGCGGGAGGGGCGGCGGCTGCGGCGGGTTCTGGGCGTGGCAGGCGGTCAGGGCGGCGAGCGCAGTCGCGAGCGGCGCGGCAGACCAGAGGCGAGGTCGAAGCATGGCGCGGGCTCCAGCACCAGAGACGCCATTCGCCCGGCGCTGGTTCGAACCTTCGTTGCCCGCGCGAGTGGACGGCAGTCACCGGCGGTGCGTACAATCTGTGCATCCGGGGGATCACCATGGGCGCGGCAGGACAGGCGGGCGGGATGTCCGGGCTGACAGCGCAGGCGGCGCCGGCCCTCTGCGCGGCTATGTTGGTGGTGGCGGTGGCTCTGGCCGCCCTGCGGCTGTGCCGCCGCGACGTGAAGGGCGCCGCCGGGTGGCTGCTGGTGCTCCTCGCGCTGGCCCTGGCGGTGCGCGTCGTCTGGCACCGAATCGCAACGGTCAGCATCTGCGATCTCCGCGGGCGCGTGTTGGCCACGCTGCCGGTGCGCGAGGTCCCGGGCACGGACCCGGTCCTCTCCCTGTTCCATGGCGAGACGCTCCGCGGCGCCTCGCTCAAGGGCCGCGCTCTGGCGGCCGCGGACCTGGCCGGAGCGGACTTGCGCGACGCCGATCTCTCGGCGGCCGATCTGCACGCGGCCACCTTCGACCGCGCGCGGCTCGACCGCGCCAACCTCGCCGGCGCCAACCTGCGCGGGTGCGTCTTCGACGACGTCGATCTGTCCGCCGCCACACTCGACGGCGCGGACCTCACCGGCGCGGTCTACACCGCCGCCACCGGCTGGCCGCGCGGCTACGATCCGCGGTCACACGGAGCGCGGAGCGGACCCGCCGGCCGCTCCGGGGGCGGCCTGCCCATCATAGCGGCGCCCGGGACGAACTCGGCCGCGGTCTCGGTGGCCGGCCGGCAGCTCGATGGCGCGGCGCTCCGCAACCAGCGTTTCGAGCACGCCGACCTGTCCCACGCAAGCCTCCTGGGAGCCGATCTCGGGCTCGCGGCGGTGCTGGATTCCGACCTCTCCGGAGCCGATCTGAGCCGGGCCAGCCTCGTCCTCACCCAGGTGCGCCGCTGCCGGCTGCGGGGCACCAAACTCCGCGGAGCCTACCTGCAGGGCGCTCTGCTGGTCAGCGTCGACCTTCGCAACGCCGACCTGGCGGGCGCCGATCTGCGGGACGCTGTGCTCAAACGCTGCACTCTGCGCGACGCCGACCTCTCGGGTGCCAAGCTTCGCCAAACCCACTTCGAGGGCGGCGACCTGCGCGGGGCCAGGCTGGACGGAGCCTTGTTCGACCGCGCGACGTACTCCCCCGCGGTGCGCTGGCCCGCTGGCTTCGACCCCGCACGGCACGGCCTCGCGCTGGAGCGCGTGGTGGTCTCCGCGGACAAGCCCTTTGCCGTGGCCCGCAGCAAAGGCACGACCATCCTCGGGATGAGTGGGATCGAGCCGGTTTCCTGGCCCGCCGCCGACCTGCGAGGTGAGGACCTGCGCGGCGCCGACCTGAGCTGGCTGTACCTCCACGGTGCCGACTTCGGCGGCGCCGACCTGCGCGACGCGTCGCTCAGCGAGGCGAGCCTGGAGGGAGCCAGCCTGCGGGGCGCGGACCTGCGCGGTGCCCACCTCTACCACACCCGCTTCCACGGCGCCGATCTGACCGGCGCCCGGCTCGAAGGCGCCCACTGCGATCCGAACACCGCCTGGCCCAAGGGCTTCGACCCGGCGCAACACGGCGCGGTGCCGTCCATCCAGGTCCGCGGTGAGCAGAGCGGCAAGCCGCTCGTCGAGGCGCCGCGCGATGCCGAGGGACGCGCCGAGCTGGCGGGCTGCGACCTCACCGGCGCGGACCTCGTGCAGCTCGATCTGACCGGCGCCCACCTGCACGGCGCGAAGCTCAAGGGGGCCGACCTCCGCGGCGCGCACCTCCGCGGGGCCGACCTGAGCGGGGCCGACCTGCGCGACGCCTTGCTGGCCTCCGCGGAGCTCTGGAACGCCGACCTCCGCGGGGCCGACCTGCGTGGCGCGCGGCTCGTCGGCGGGGGCGACGCCTACAGCCTGGAGGCGAGGCGCCGCAAGCGGTCCGGCAACTCCGGCGAGCTCGATCATCTCGCCGACAGCGCGCCCTATCTCGACCGAGTCCGCGACGACGCGTCGACCCGTTGGCCCGAGGGCTGCGACGCGGCCGCCCTCACCGACCCGCGGCGGTCGAACGACGCGCGCAAGGCGCTGGCTTCGTCCCAGCGCTGAGGCGCCCTGCGCGCGGCTGTTGGCCCGCCGCGCGGGTCAGAGCTGCGCCCGTGGCACCTCGACCTCCTCGGCCATCAGGGCGGCCTCGGCCTCCTGCTCGTTGAGCAGCAGCCCTTCGGTCACCGGCTCCGCCGGCGACAGCGGCGGCTCGCCCGGGTGCGGCGCGTTGAGCGCCTCGGCCAGCAGAGCCGTCTCGCGCGCCTCGACGGGCAGCCTGCGCGCCACCCCCGGCAGGCGGAGCTGGTAGGCAACCGCCGCCACGATCGCCAACATGCCGCTGAGCTGCAGGGTCAGCGGCACCCCCAGCCACTGGGCCACCTGGCCGGCGTAGAGGCTGCCCAGCGGCGCAGTGCCCATGAACGCCAGGACGTGCAGGCTCATGATCCGCCCGCGTTTGTCGTCGCTCACCACCGTCTGGACCACGGTGTTGGCCGAGGCCATCTGCACCATCATGCCCGACCC
>JACPDV010000199.1 GCA_016183835.1 Armatimonadota bacterium | reverse complement strand
GCTCCGCGAGCTGGCGCCCGCCGCCGCGGACCTCGGTTTGCGGATCGGCGTGGAGAACCACCAGGACGCGTCGTCGGAAGACCTGGCCTGGCTGTGCGAAACGGTGGACCACCCCGGCGCCGGCGTCACGCTGGACGTGGGCAACGCCCTGGCAGTCGCGGAGCACCCGCTCGAGTTCGCCCGCCGCGTCGCCCCGTGGGTGGTCGACATCCACCTCAAGGACTACCGCCTGCTCCGCTCGCCAGAGGGCTATCGGCTCGCCCACTGCGCCATCGGCTCGGGCGTGGTGGACTTCGGCGAGGTTCTGGCACTCTTCGCCGACCGGCCCGATCTGCCCCGCAACATCGAGATGGCCGCGCTCGGCGAGCGGCACATCCGCGTCCTCGATGCGTGCTGGTGGGCCGGCCATCCGCCGCGGCTGGTGAGTGACTGGCTGCCGTTCGTCCACTTCTGGCGCGATGGCGAGAGCGACGGCGACTGGCGCACACCGTTCGAGTCCGAGCCGCCCGAGGCCGTGGCCGCCTGGGAGCGCGCGCGGCTGCTGGAGAGCGTGGCCAACCTGGCGAGGCTGAGCGAAGGAGACACGGCATGCGCGAGCCGATGGTGCTCGACCTGTTCCGTCTGGACGGCAAGCTGGCGGTGATCACGGGCGGGTCGAAGGGGCTGGGCCGGTCCATCGCGCTCGGCTTCGCGCAGGCAGGGGCGACCGTGGTGGTGTGTTCGCGCGACCTGGCCGCGTGCGAGGCCGCCGCCGCGGAGATCGCCGCGGTCACCGGGCAGCCCGCGCGCGGCTGCGAGGTGGACGTGACCGACGAGGCGTCGGTGGCGGCGCTCTTCGACTCGGCCGGCGAGGTGGACGTGCTGGTCAACAGCGCGGGGATCAACATCCGGCACCCGATCGAAGACTACCCGCCCGAGGAGTACCGCCGGGTGGTGGACGTCAACCTCAACGGCACGTGGCTCTGCTGCCGGGCGGTGGCGGCCGGGATGAAGGCGCGCCGGCGCGGGTCGGTGATCAACGTCAGCTCCACCCTCGGTGCCGTGGCATTGCCCGAGCGGACGGCCTACGCCGCCTCGAAGCACGGCGTAATCGGCATGACCAAAGCGCTGGCGCTGGAGTGGGCGTCGTCCGGCGTGCGCTGCAACGCGATCTGCCCCGGACCGTTTCTGACCGAGATGAACCGCCCGTTGTTGGCGCAGCCCGAGCGGGTGGCGGCGATCCTCGGCGCCGTGGCGTTGAGCCGTTGGGCGGAGCTGGTCGAGATCCGTGGCGCGGCGCTGTTCCTGGCGAGCGAGGCGAGCAGCTACGTGACCGGGAGCAGCCTGTTCGTGGACGGCGGCTGGACGGCGGCGTGAGGGAGGCGGGGATGGAGCCATTGGAGCCGAAGCTCAAAGGGCGCGTCGCGCTGGTGACCGGCGCGGCGCGCGGGTTGGGGCGGTCGCACGTCCTCCGCCTGGCGCGGCTCGGCGCCGACGTGGTTGTCTGCGACATCGACTTGCAGGGCTGGCGCGAATTCGACGAGGCCCTCACCGCGCCGAGCGTCGCTGATGAGTGCCGCGCGATGGGTGTGCGGGCCATCGAGGTGGAAGCCGACCTCACCGACCGGGCTCAGGTGGATGCCATGGTCGAGCGCACCGTCGCGGAGCTGGGTTCAGTCGACATCCTCGTCAACAACGCCGGCGGCATGTTGCGGCCGGCCGAGCACAGCTCCGCCGCCGAGATGAGCGAGGACGACCTGCGCTACATCCTCGACATCAACCTGATGACCACCATCCACTGCTGCCAGGCGGCGGTGCCGACCATGCGCGAGCGCGGCTGGGGCCGGATCGTCAACACCTCGTCGCAGGCCGGCGTGCGCGGCTCGCCGAGCTTCGTCAACTACGGGCTGGCCAAGGCCGGTGTGATCCACTACACCCGCTGCCTGGCGGTACAGGCCGGGCCGTGGGGTATCCACGTCAACGCGCTCGCCCCGGCGCTGATCCACACCAGCCGCGCGGATGCGCAGTTCCCCGGCCGCGACGACTTCGCCGGCAACATCCCGCTCCGCCGGGTGGGCGTGCCCGAGGATGTCAGCAAGGTGGTGGAGTTCCTGGTCACCGACCTGAGCGACTACGTGACGGGGCAGGTGATCGGCGTCTGCGGCGGGGTGCTGACATTCCCCATCTGACCCAACCGGAGGGCGCTCAACACGAGAGGACACGAGAGGCACAGAGATTCCGGACCAGAATTCTGTCCGGTCGATCTCTGTGCCTCTGTGCCTCTGTGTTGAACCCTCCGCTCCGGGCTACGCCTGCGGTCTCAGCACCCGCTGCAGGAACTCGCGGGTGCGCGGCTCGCGCGGGTCCTCCAACACCTGCTCGGGCGGGCCCTCTTCCACCACCAGGCCGCCGTCGAGGAACGCCACGCGGCGCGCCATCTCGCGCGCGAAGCCCATCTCGTGGGTCACCACGCACATCGTCATGCCCTCCTGCGCCAGGTCGCGCATCACCTCGAGCACCTCGCCCACCAGCTCCGGGTCGAGCGCGGAGGTAGGCTCGTCGAAGAGCATCAGGTGCGGCTGCATCGCCAAGGCGCGCGCGATGGCCACCCGCTGCTGCTGCCCGCCGGACAGCCGGCCGGGGTGAACGTCCGCCTTGTTCGCCAGCCCGACCCGGTCGAGCAGTTGCCGCGCCTGCTCCGCCGCCTCGCCTTCCGGCCGGCCCAGCACGTGCCGCGGTGCCAACGACACGTTCTCTAGGGCGGTGAGGTGCGGGAAGAGGTTGAACCGCTGGAAGACCATCCCGATCCGCCGGCGCACGGCGTTGACGTCGGCGCCGCGGCCGGTCAGCTCCTCGCCGGCCAGCTCGATCCGCCCGCTGGTCACCGTCTCCAGCAGGTTGACGCAGCGGAGCAGCGTGCTCTTGCCGCAGCCCGACGGGCCGATCAGCACCACCACCTCGCCGGCGGCCACCTCCAGCGAGATGCCGCGCAGCACCTCCAGCCGGCCAAACCGCTTGCGCACCTCGCTGAGGCGGAGGAAGGGCTCGCTCACGGCTGCCTCCCCTCCACGTCCCAGCGCCGCTCCAGCCGCGCGCTGAGGCGGCTGAGGGGGAAGGTGAGGAGCAGGTAGAGCGCCGCCACCAGCGGCCACACCAGCGTCGGCCGGCCGAGCCGCGAGGCCAGCTCGCTGCCGCTCCGGGTCAGCTCGCTGATGGCCACCACCGAAACCAGCGAGGTGTCCTTGAGCAGCGCGATGGCCTCGTTGGTCAGCGGCGGCACCACCCGCCGGAAGGCCTGCGGCAGGACCACCAGCCGCATCGCCAGGCCGTAGCTGAGCCCCAGGCTGCGGGCCGCCTCCATCTGCCCCACGTCGATGGACTGCACCCCGGCGCGCAGGATCTCGGCGATGTAGGCCGCCACGTTGAGGCTCAGCGCCACCAGCGCGCTGGGGAGCGCCGGCAGCCGCACGCCGATCGCCGGCAGCACGTAATAGATGGCGAAGATCTGCACCAGGAGCGGCGTCCCGCGCATCAGCTCGATGTAGAACCCGGCCAGCCAGGCCACCGGGCGGAACGACGACATGCGGACCAGGCTGACCAGCAGGCCCAGCGGCAGCCCGGCCAGCAGCGCCAGGAGGGTCAGCTCCAGGCTCACCCGCAGCCCGCGCAGGAGCGGGCGGAGCACCTCGCCGGCGCCGGGCGCCTTCGCCGCCTCCTCGCGCGGCTTGGCCGTGGCGAGCTGAGGCAGGAACGCCGGTTCGCCGAACCACTTGCGGTGCAGCGCGGCATACCCGCCGTCGGTGTCGAGCTTCTCCAGCGACTGGTCGAGCGCGGCTTGCAGGTCGGTGTCGTCGGGCCGCATCGCCAGGCCGTAGAACTCCTCGGTCAGCGGCTTGCCCACCGTGGTCAGCTCGGGGAAGCCCTTGCGGATCATGTAGCGGACGGTGGGAGCGTCGCTGAGCACCGCGTCGAGCCGGCGCGCCCTGAGGTCCAGCAGCGCCAGGTCAATGGAGTTGTATTTCCGGATACTGACCCCGCCCTGCTTCTCCAGGACGAACTGCCCGGTGGTGTTGATCTGCACGCCCACGGTGTGGCCCGAGAGCGCGGTGAGGGTCTCGAAGCTCGGCCCGCCGCGGGCCACGGCGATGAGCTGTCCGGCGTTGTAGTAGGGCCGGGTGAAGCGCATCTGCGCCGTGCGTTCCGGGGTGATGGTGACGCTCGAGGCCACGAGGTCGAACTTGCCCGCCAGGAGCGCGGGGAAGATGCCGTCGAAGGCGGTGTTGACCCACGCCACGCGCACGCCCAGGTCGCGGGCGAGGCGTTCGACGAGGTCGATGTCGAACCCCTCGAACCCGGCCTCGGTCTTGGACTCGAATGGCGGGTAGGTGGCGTCGGTGCCGACCCGGAGCACGCCGGCCGCCCGCACCTGGTTAAGCGTGCCGGCCAGCCCCGGGCCGAGGAGGAGCAGGACGCCCAGGAGAGCCGGTAAGGAGCGACGCATGTCCGGTAGTGTGACTCACCGCGGGCAGCAGGCCGAGCAGGACCGGTGCAGCACGGCGCATGGGGGCATTGTACGACATCCACCGGCCGCGGGGCAGCCTGTGGGCAAGATGCCGGGCGTGCCGGACCCCGGCAGGATCAGGCACCGGCGCGGTCAATGGCCCGCCTGAAGGAGCTTGAGCATGTCGCACACCGAGGCCGCCGAGGGGAGCCGCGAACACCCGCGGACGCTGGACATCACCGACCTGGAGCGCATCGCGCGCTTCCGCCGCGCGGGCTACGGCGGCTGCGTGTCGGACGCGCTGTGCAGCCTGGGCGTGACCAACACCGTCTTCGCCTCGACCTTCAAGCCACTGCGGCAGGGCATGCAGTTGGTCGGCCGGGCACTGCCGATCAAGGTGCACACGCTGGTGGAGTCGCGCACGGCCGAGCAGAACCAGCGCATGGAGGCCGAGTGGGAGGCGGCGGGCGGGCATCCGCAGAAGCGCATGATGCGCGCGGTGGACGACGCCGACGACGGCTGCGTGCTGTGCTTCGACTGCGGCGGCGACCTGCAGCCGGCGCATTTCGGCGAGATGAGCTGCCAGCTCGCCTATGCCCACGGCTGCCGCGGGATGCTGTTGGCCGGCAACTGCCGCGACACGCAATACGTGCTCAAGATGCCGGACTTCCCGATGTTCAGCTTCGGCACGCGGCCGAA
>JACPDV010000198.1 GCA_016183835.1 Armatimonadota bacterium | reverse complement strand
TTAACCTCCGAGGTATAGAAGGGAAAGTGCAAGTAATATGGGTCGGTCAGATTCAGTATGAACTGATCTTCAATCACACCGTGCAACTCAGCGCGAGTGGGCAGCCGCCAGTCGTCGTAGACCACCCCGTTCTCCGTGACCGAATACGCTGCGGCCAAGGCCGTGCAGCCGCGCCAGTCCCAGTAGCTGTTGGTCATCCTGACGGTGGACTGGCTCCAGACCAACTGGGTGCTCGGGTCCCGGTCGCCCCCTCCGTCGGCCAAGGCGGCCGTCCCCCAGAGCGACGCCGCCAGCACCAGAAACAGGCCCGCGAGTGACTTCTTGCTCATCGTTCCTCCTCCTTCGGCCTCGTTCCCCCGAGGCCAGGGTGGACTGTGACACGCCACCCTTAAGGAACCCTTAAGCTCCGAGAGGCGATCGCGCAAAAGCACATCGAGCGGCACGCGCCCTGTGGGCCGGGCGCCCCCGCCCGGCTCGACGTCGGCCTCCGGCCGACCGACTGGCGAGGGCGCCAGTCCCACGCCTCGCCCCGGCCCGCCTGCCCAAGGGGGGCGAAGCCAATAAGCAATCGCACCGGAGCCAGGAGGGGCGTCCGGCGCGACTGCATTGTTCGGCACGTAGTTCACGGTCACGATGACAGGGCGTCACCGCCTCCCGCGGCCGCTAGCGCCCGCCCATCGGCGGGCCGGCTCATTTCGGCGTCAGCAGGTAGGCGTACTGGCCGGGGTAGCCGGGGGGCTTGTTGCAGTCACCCACGATGTGCCCGGCATCCGAGACGTCGACGCCGCCGCCGTTGAACAACTGCCAGCCCGACGTGTCCACGAGCGTACTCAGGTGTGTGGCCCCGGTGCCGGTGGCGTTGGCCTTCCACACATAGCTCGATCGGGTCACGACCGTGGCCGGCGACTGGTTGTTGATCCGCAGGCCGCCGGGGCTGCCGGGGAACGGAGACACCCACACCGGATTGCCGTTGGCGTCCGTGGACTGCCCGTTCCAATAGCTTGACTCGGAGACCATCTCACCCCGGTCGTTCAGGTCGCGGATCACAAGGCCCGTCACCGGAAACCGGTCGAACAGGCCGTCGGCGTAGAGGAAGCCACCGAGCGTGTCACTCCTCATCGAGCCCGCTACCTGGCCCCCGCCGTTGATGGCCATCCCAAAGGCATAGACAACGTTTTCGATCTGCAAGGACGCTTCGTAGACGAGGTCGACCAGCGTGCCCGTGCCCGCAGGGCGGCCGGTGGTTGGATCGGCGTCGAGCGTCAGAAGGTAGCCATGGTTATAGACCCCGTAGTGTTTGGCCATCCCGACCACCTGGTGCGTGCCGTTGATGGCCCACGCCGTCATCAGCTCCCAACCCAGGTCTGCCGCGGTTAGCGAGTTCGCGTCCAGCTTCACCGTGTTCAGATCCAGCTCAGAAGCCATCCCGGGGCACCACACAAACGCCCCGGAGGGCCCCTCTCCGACCACCCAGTCATCTTCGCTGATCGCCTCAGCGCGGCCGGGGCCGAAGTCCAGCATCCCCATCCCGGCGACCCAATAGAAGGCGCGCTGCCCGTCCCTGCTATCCGCCAACCCGACGACATGGGCGCTGGAGTTCACCCCGAAGGCCATGCTCAACTTGGATCCGGGCAGAGAGCCCAGCAGCGTGAACGTGTACGGGTAGGCGGGCTTGCTGGCGCACAGTCCGCCGGTGGACGTGGCAAGGGCCACCAGGGCCGCCACGATGAGATCGAGCCGGTGACGTTGCATCGTTCCTCCTCCTTCAGCCTCGGTCCTGCGAGGCCACGAGGAGTGTGGGACACCACCCTTAAGGAACTCTTAAGCGCGCAGAAGGCGCCAAAAGAGGGAGGACACTGCGTTCGGGCGGTCGAGCCGGTGGTGGGCCTCTGTGATCACAATGCGAACCCGCCAGCCGTCATTGCGAGGAGCGTCGCGACGAAGCAATCTGGTTCACCCGTCGCTGACGAGATTGCTTCGTCGGCGGACCTTCTCGCAATGACGGGTAGCGCACATGTCGATTGGCCCAGATCCACTGTGGCCGACCGCTACGTCCCGTCTTCCAGCGCGAAGGCCGCCGCCTCTTCCATGCTCATGGCCCGGCCCGCCTCCCACGCCTCCGTGAAGGCCTCCTCGCCGAGCGCTTCCATCAGCTCCGCCAGCCTCTGCTCGTGCTCGGCGACCTCATCGGGCGTGAGCTGCGTGCCGATGGCCTCGCGCAACATCGCCGCCGCGCCCAGCAGCCGGGCCGCACGCTGGGGCTGGGCTTGCGCGAGCGCAAGCCGGCCCAGACCCGCCAGAACCGACGCGGCCAGCAGCCTGTCCGTCACTTCCAGACAGAGCGCAAGGGCCTCCTCGAACTGGGAGCGGGCCAACGCGTGCTCGGCCTGTGTCAGGGCCAGGCACCCCAGATGCTGAAGGGACAGGGCCACGCCGAGCTTGTCCCCGATGTCCCTGCAGATCGCCAGGCGTTCCTCATAGCAGGCGCTGGCCAGGGCGTAGTCGTCTTGAGCCTCGGCTACAAAACCCAACCCAGAAAGCGACGTGCCGATTCCCTTCTTGTATCCCGTCTCGCGGTGAATCGTCAAGCTCTCCGCGTAGTTGGCCTTGGCGAGCGCAAAGTCGCCCTGTTCGAAGAGGACAAGCGCTAGACCCCCAAGTGCGAATGCGATGCCGAACCGGGCTCCGATCTCCCGGAACTCTCGGAGGCTCTCCTCGTAGTAAGCGCGGGCCGAAGTGTAGTCGCCTTGATCACTCGCCAAGACTCCCAGGTTGAAGAGCGAGGTGGCGATGCCGTGCTTGTTGCCGGTCTCTCGCTCGACTGCCAGGCCCTCCTCCTGGTACGCGCGGGCCGTGACGTAGTCGCCCTCGACACCGGCCATGCTTCCCAGGTTTCCGGTCGCAACGGCAATGGCGCGCTGGAACCCGATCTCCCTGGCGATGGCCAAGCACTCGCCGAAGTAGTCGCGAGCCATGGCATGGTCGCCTTGCTCGAACGCCGCCAGTCCCAGATTGCAGAGCGAACTGGCAATGCCCCGCCGATCCCCGATCTCCCTGAAGATCAGCAAGCACTTTGCGGACGCAGAGCTGGCGAAGGCGAAGTCGCTTTGGCTCGACGCCAGAAGGCCGGCACCGTGCAACGCCTTGGCTCGCAAGGCTGGTTCCATCCCCGCTTCATCGGCGAGCACGATGCCGAGCCAGTGACGCCCCTCGGTGGCATGCCCTCGCGTGTGCCACATCCTGGTCAGCGCCCCGGCCAACCGGGCTCCCACCTCCCGGTCCGTGTCCCCTTCCTGACTCCACGCGAACGCCGCCCGCAGGTTGTCCAGCTCCGCCTCCAGCCGGTCCATCCACTCCGCCTGGTCCGGCCCGACCAGTTCCGGCTCCGCCGACTCGGCCAGCGCCAGGTAGTGCTCCGCATGGCGCTTGCTCACCGCCCGCTCTTCCGCGGCCTCCCGCAGCCGTGCCTCGCCGTACTCCCGCAGCGTGTCCAGCATTCGGAAGCGCATCCCGCCCGCGTGCGCGCACTCCTCCGCCAGCACCAGCGAGCACTCCCCGAGCTGCGCCAGGCAATCGAGCGCCAGCGGCTCCTCGCACACCTCCGCCGCGGACTCCGGCGTCCAGCCGCCGCGGAACACCGACAGGCGCCGGAAGAACCGCTGCAGCTCCGGCGCCAGCAGCCGGTTGCTCCACTCGATAGCCCCGGCCAGCGTACGCTGCCGCTCCGGCACGTCGCGCCGCCGACTGACCAGCAGCTCGAACCGGTTCGCGAGCTGCGCCAGCATCTGCCCCGGCGTGAGCACCTGGGCGCGCGCCGCCGCCAGCTCGATGGCCAGGGGGATCCCCTCCAGCCGCGCGCACAGCTCCGCCACCGCCGGCGCGTTGCCGCTGGTCACCTGGAAATGCGGCATCACCGCCTGCGCCCGGTCCACGAACAGGCGCACGCTGTCGTACACGCCGAGCCGCTCGGGCGTATCCGGCCCGTCCGGGGCGGGCAGCGGCGAGACGTGGAACTGCTGCTCCCCCGCCAGGCCCAGCACCTGCCGCGAGGTCACCAGGCAGGTCAGCTCGGGCACCCGCCCCAGGAGCGTGGCGACCACGGCCACGCCCTCCGCGACGAGCTGCTCGCAGCCGTCGAGAATGACCAGCGAGGGCTGCCCGGCGAGCGCCTGCACCACCTGCTCGAGCGGCTCCTGCTGCGGTGAGCGGGGGATGCGCAGCGCGTCGAGCACCGCGCCGGGGATGAGACCGGCGTCCGTCAGATCGCCCAGCGCCGCGAACCAGACCCGCCCGCGGAACGGCTCGACGAGGCGCTCGGCGGCGGACAGCGCGAGGCGCGTCTTGCCCGTGCCGCCCGGGCCCGTAAGGGTCAGGAGGCGGACCGGCTCCTCGGCGGCGGGCCGCAACAGCTCCCCGATGCGGGCGATCTCCTGCTCCCGGCCGAAGAAACGGGTGATCTGCAGCGGCAGGTTGGCCGGGTAGCCGGCCTCGGCGGCCAGCGGCCCGTAACCGTCCGCGGGCATGCCGGGGTACTCCACCTGGAACAGGCGCTCGGGCGTGGCCACGTCGCGGAGGCGGTAGACGCCCAGGTCCACCAGGCGCAGGCCGTCCGCCAGGTCGCGGCGGAGCAGGGCGGCGGTGGCCTCGGAGACGAGGATCTGCCCGCCGTGCCCGGCCGTGAGCATCCGGCTGGCGCGGTGCAGCACCAGGCCCTGGTACTCGCCTTCCTTCACGTCCACGTCGCCGGTGTGGAGCGCCATGCTGCCCGCCATGGAGGGCGAACTGCTCGCGCAGGAGCGCGTGGTGGGTCGCCAGGACCGCCTGGAAGGCCTCGCCGGCGGCCTCCCACAGCCGCGTGGAGCCCTCGATGTCGGTGAGCAGGAAGTTGACCGTGGCCGGGCCCACGGCGGCGGCCGGCCGCGCCGGGGCGGCGCGGCGGGGGGCGGCCGAGGGCGGCAGCACGGGGCCGGCCGCCAGGCCCGATTCCCGCTCGATCTGCCGCGCCAGCGCGCGGACGGGCGCCGACGGCTCGGCGCCCAGCTCCTCGTCGAGCAGGCGCTCGAGCGCCCGGTACTGCTGCAGCGCCGCGCCGGGCTGCCCGGTAGCCGCCAGCAGGCGCATCAGGTGCCCGTGCGCCTCGTCGCGCAGCGGGTCCAGGCCGACCGCCCGGCGGGCGCACTCCAGCGCGGAGGGCAGCTCGCCCGCGGACTCCAGGCAGGTGATCAGCCGCCCCACGGCTTCGAAGTAGAGGCCGGCCAGCCGCTCCTGCTCGGCGGTGATCCAGTCGTCGTAGAGGGCGGGCAGCAACGGCCCCTGGTACAGCTCCACCGCGCCGGCCAGGTGCTGCCGTCGCTCGGTGGTGCTGTCGGACCGGGCGGCGGCCCGCAGGGCCGCCTCGAAGTCGGCCACATCGGTGCTGACCGCGGCCGGGTTGAGGCTCACCGAGAAGCGGTCGGCGCGGATCACGGTGCCGGCGGCGATGCCGGGCGGCTCCAACTGGTGGCGCAGGCTGGACAGCGCCACGCTCAGGCTGTTCCGGCCCGCGTCCAGGTCACTCTCCGGCCAGAACAGATCGATCAGCACCTCGCGGCCGTGCGTCTGCCGCAAGTGGTAGGCAAGGTAGGCCAGCAGCGACCCCACCTTCTGGCTCATGAAGCGGGCGACCAGCCGGTCGTCCCGCCGCAGGCAGAGGCCACCCAGCAGCGTGATGCGCCAAGGCTCGTTCATCGTTCGCGCTCCCCCGCGGGCACACGGGTCCGAGCCGCCGGGGATCCCGATGGATCCGGACCCCTGTCGCCCCCATCGTGTCGAGCGCCCCTTAAGCAACCCTTAAGTCCGGAGTTTGACGTGGCGGTACCCGGTCCTCCTGGTCAGTACCGCCCCTCCTCCCGCATCACGTCGAGCAGGGAGCAGGGCTCCACCAACGGCAGCGCGACCTTCCCATGCCCGCGCCGTTCGAATTCGTAGAAGGCCATGATCACCTCCATCGCCGCCCGTCCGTCCGTCCCTAGACACCGCGGCGTGGCGCCCGTCCGCACGCAGTGCACCAGGTCCCGCGCCGCGTTCAGGATCGGCGTGCCGTCCCAGGCAGGCGACGGCAGCGTGTCCTCCCCGAGCGTCCACCAGCCCGGCTCCGCGTCGCTCGTGTCGGGCACCGCCCGCTCCGCGAACTGCTTGCTCACCAAGCTGACCAGCCCGCGCTCGAAGTGCAGCTCGAGGCGGAAGTGCGAGTGCTCGGTCAGTTCATCCACGATGGTCACGCCCTGAGCGCCCGAGGCGAACTGCAACAACCCCAGCGCGGTGTCCTCCACGCGCAGCTCGTGCCGGAAGCGCCGCTCGGCCGTGCCGAGGACCCAGCGGACGTCGCCGCCGAAGAAGCGCATGATGTCGTACAGGTGCACCGCGTCGTGGAGCATCGGCCCTTCGTGCTCGGCCTCCCACTCGGGGCGGGGCTTGCAGCCCTGGCAGTAGCCGACGAGGTGCAGGAGCCGCCCCCAGCGTCCAGCCTCGGCGTCGCGGCGGACCGCCTCGAACAGGCCGGACCAGCGGCGCGAGCAGTTCACCAGCAGCCGGCAGCCATGCGCTTCGCAGGCGGCGATCATCGCGTCGCACTCGCCCAGCGAGAGCGCCATCGGCTTTTCGCAGAAGATGCCTTGCGCGCCGGCCTCGGCGGCGGCGATCACCTGGTCGCAGTGCAGCCCGGGCGGGGTAGCTACCGCGACGATGTCCAGCCCCTCGTTAGCCAGCATCGTGCGATGGTCCTGGTAGAGCGCGGTCACGCCCCAGCGCCGGCCGAACCGTTCGAGCCGCTCTCGCCCGCGGTTGCAGCCGGCGACGAGCCGGCAGCCGGGGAGCGCACTGAAGGCCCCGGCGATGCTGATCGGCTTCTCGCCGAAGCCCTCCTCGAACTCGCTGCCGATGCGGCCGGTGCCGATCAAGCCGACGCGGTAGGACGCCACGGCGGTCACCTCGGCCTGCACGTTGCGCCGTCCGCCGGCGGCTTCCTGCATGCCCGCACCACCGGTAGGGGCGACCGGCAGGTCGCCCGTCGGCGGAGGCAACTGGTACTGCGGGCGACCTGCCGGTCGCCCCTACCGGCAGGTCGCCCGTCGGCGGGGCAACTGGCATCGCGGGCGACCTGCCGGTCGCCCCTACCGGTGCCATTGGCTCCAGGTCAGCAGCCGCACCGGCGAGTCGGGCAGCTCGATCCTGAACTCCCACTGACCGGGCTGCAGGCTCGCCGCCGGCTGGCCGGTGAAGGCGTCGCGGAGCTGAAGCGCGCCCGGCTCCCGGTTCGAGCGCTCGATCAGCAGCGGCTCGCGCTTCGCGCGGTAGTCGCTGATCAGCAACAGCCCGGTGGCGCCGGTCTCCAACGTCGTGCAGAACACGTCGTTGGACCACGGGTGGAAGTAGTCGCCCGGACCTTCCGGCGCGAAGCAGCGGAAGCGGTCGGTCTCGCGG
>JACPDV010000184.1 GCA_016183835.1 Armatimonadota bacterium | reverse complement strand
TGTGGGGTCGGACTGGACCTCACCCCAGCCCTCTCCTTGGCAAGGAGAGGGGGCCGGAGCCCGACGTGGCCGACTCGCGCCTACACCCATCGCTTCAGCCACTCCCACGCCTCGGCCTGGGCCTGCAGGCTGAACTCGTGCGGCTCGTCGAACAGCCGGCAGTTGATCTTCTCCGGCACCCCCGCCTTCTTCCAGATCCGGCCGAGCCTGGCGAAACAGCCTTTGACACCGTCGAGATCGAACAGCCCGTCCTGGCTGCCGTTGATCACCATCAGCGCGCGGGGCGCCGTCATCGAGACGATGTCGGGGTAGTCCAGATCGCCGTACAGGCCCGGCACGGTCATCATCCAGCCGAGGGTGTTCTTGATCTTGACCTGGAGCTGCGGCGGGAAGGAGCACATCCAGCCCACCACCACCGCGCACTTGATCCGCTCGTCCAGCGCGGCGAGCTGCCCTGAGCGAAACCCGCCCACCGAGAGCCCCACGCAGCCCAGCCGGTTGGCATCCACCTCCGGCCGGCTGGCCAGGTAGTCCACCGTGCGGATGTCGTCGGTGGTCATGATGCCGTACCAGGTGGCGCCGGTGCTCATGATGCTCCGCCCGACCAGGTCGCAGTACTGGCTGGAGCGCTGATGGAAGGCGGTCACCCGCTCAGCCGGCATGTCGGCCGGCCGGTCGCGCCAGTCGACGGGATCGTCGTCGAGGATCAGCCGGCGCTCGCCCCAGTAGAACATGTCGATGGCGATCACCACGTAGCCCTGCCGCACCAACTCGTTGGCATACGACTTCCCGCCGTAGGCCGTGCGCTTGAACTCGGTCAGTGACGGGTGCTCGTTGTCGCTCGCGACGACCTTCTCGCGGCCCCAGAGGTAGAAGGCGCCGTGGTCGTGGAGGGCGACGATGCCGGGGGCGGGGAGCTTGGCGTTCTTCGGGATCAGCAGGGTCGCGGGGACGCGCAGGTCGGGGGTGGTGCGCAAGGTGAGGTGCTCTTCGATGAAGTCGCCGCGGTCGACCCGCGAGAGCACCTGGGCGTCGGGCGGGCAGTGAGGCGGGTCGTAGTGCATCAGCTCGCGGACGCGCGACGTGGCCTGCCGGCGCCAGGCGGCCACGTCCGTGAACTCGTCGCGGACGAAGGAGAGCCGCGGCTCGCCGCGCGGCTCGAGGCTGGCCAGGAACGGGTAGAGCGAACCGAGGTCGGAGCCGGTGGCGGGCATGGGGTTCTCCACGGCTGGCGCGGCGCCGGCGGCGCGCAGGAGCCAGGGCAGGCTGAGGCCGACGGGGACGGCTTGCAGGAATTCGCGGCGGGTCACGGCGGTGCCCTCCGGTCGCCCCAGTTGGCCACGGCCGGCCGGCGCCCTTCCTGGGCCGCAGAGTGACCGGCGAGGGCGCCGGTCCCACAGGCGCCGGTCTCACCGGCGCTAGGTAGGCCGGGCGCCCTCGCCCGGCTGTGCCGACGCGATCGTCATGAAGAGGAAGGCCGGGTTCTGCGTTAAGATACGCGGCACCGTGAGCAAACCAGCCGAGAAGCCGAGGGAGCCGGGAAGCCGGCACGACATCCGGATCCCCGAGCAGGGCTGGCTCGGGCTGTTGGTGTTTGCGTTCGTGGTGAGCTCGGTGGCGTATGCCCGGATGCTGCCCTACGGGCAGGGGCCGGACGAGGAGAGCCACGGCCTGTTCGTGGAGTGTCTCGCCGGGCAGGCGCCGGCCGGCACCCGCTGGGCGTGGGGCCTGCCCGTCTTCGACACCACGGACGACGACGCGAACTTCGAGACGCACCAGCCGCCGCTGTACTACGTGGTGGCGGCGGTGGTGTGGCGGGCCGGCGGGTCCGGGGCGGTGCGGGCCTGGTCGCTGCTGTGCGGCGTGCTGCTGCTGCTGGTGACCTGGCGCCTGGCGAGAGACCTGCTCGCGGCGGATCTGGCCCTGGCGGCCACGGCCGTGGTGGCGCTGCTGCCGATGAACTGCTTCCTGGCCACGCGGGTGAACAACGATCCGCTGGCCAACGTGCTGTGGGCGGGAGCGCTATGGCGCTGGATATGCAGTCTGCGCGACGGACCGAGCCTCCGCGAGGGGCTGCTCGCCGGGCTGTGGGTCGGCGCGGCGCTGCTCACCAAGCAGAACAGCGTCGCCCTCCTCCCGCTGGCCGTCCTGGCGGCGGTCCCCATGGCCCGCACGAGCGGCCGGACGCGCGCGGCGCTGACGCAGCTCGGCGTGACGCTCGCCGTCGCCGCGGCGCTGGCCGGCTGGTGGTATCTGCGCAATCGAGTCCTGTACGGCGACTTCTTCGCGCAGCACGCCTTCGACGCACGCTTCCTGCCTACCCGGATGACGCCCGAACGGCTCGCCGAGCAGTTCAAGGGTCACCCGGAGTGGCGCTACTGGCCCTACTTCGGCGAGTGGGTGACGCGCACGTTCGTGATCTACATCGGGCACAATCTGTTCCTGCTGCCGAAGGAGCTCTACCCCCTCCAGCTCGGCCTGACCGCGCTGGCGGCATGCGGCGCGGTGGCGGCGACCGCGCGGCGGTGGCGGCGGAGCGGGCTGGACGCCGGGGTGGCTGCGGCGGTGCTGGGCGCCTGTGCTCTGGTGGAGGTCACGGCGCTGCTGGTGCGGTTCAACTGCACCTACTGGCAGGCGCAAGGGAGATACCTGTTCCTCGCGTTGCCGTGCTGGGGCCTGCTGTACGCAGGCGGCCTCAGCCGGATCTTCCCGCCCGGGTCAGCCTTGCGGCGCTACGCCGTGGGCCTCGCGCCGGCGTGGTTCGGGCTGCTCAACTTGATGCTGCTGGTGGAGTATGTGCCGGGTCTGCTTAGACCAGCCTAGCGTGCGTTGTCGCGGAGCGGTGTGGCTCCTGGCCGTGCTGCTCGCCTGCGGCACGGGACGGGCCCAGCGGGGGCCGTTCGACACCGGGCCGCGGGGCGGGACGCAGCCGAACGTGCTGCCGCGGCCCGGGTCGGCGCCGTCCGAGCCCGGGTCGGCGAAGCCGAAGCCCTCGGACAAACCGGCCGAGAAACCGAAGGCGCCGGAGACCGAGTTCTACGGCAACGCGCTGCCGGGCACGTTCGGCGGCAAGCCCTGGACCGAGCGGCCGGAGCTGCCCATCGGGCAGGCGGAGAACACCTCCTACTACCAGTCGCGCCGCGTGCGGGGGAAGCTCAACCGCTCGGGCTATGCCGACCTGAACTACTCCTTCCGCTCGGTCAGCGGCGCGGCGCAGACCTTCTCGCAGGACCAGTACGGCAAGGACCAGGACCTGGCGTTCGACGCCAGCCTGTTCGTCAGCGGCCCGATCTGGAAATGGGCCAACCTCAACGTCAATGCGCAGGTGGAGCAGCGCAGCTTCGGCTTCAACGACACCAAGCCGGTGTGGCGGATCTTCTGGGCGGACCAGAACAACACGTTCACCATCGGCGACATCAGTCCGTCCCTGGGTGACTCCAACGAGTTCGTGCCGTTCTCGCGGCGGATGAAGGGCCTCCAGGCGGACGGGCGGATCGGCTCGCGATTCGAGTACCTGCTGTTCGGCTCGCAGGTCGAGGGGAGCATCCGCAACGAGACCTTCGTCGGCGACGGCACGGCGGGTCCGTACTTCCTCACCAACACCCCCATCGTGGACGGCTCCGCGGTGGTGGTGGTGGACGGGGTGATCCAGCAGCCGGGCTACGGCGACAACGGGGACTACACGCTCAACCCCTCCACCGGTGAGCTGCTGTTCAACGGCGCGCGGATCATCCCGCCCACGTCGCGCATCGAGGTGCGCTACGAGACGCAGGGCAGCGGCGGGCCGAAGGACCTGCTTCTCGGCGCGCGGATCAGCTACAACCCTGGCCGCCGCTTCCGCCTGGGAGTCAGCTACCTGGGTCAGATCGCCGCGCAGAAGGGCGGGCCCAGCGGACCGGTGCAGCGGCACGTGACCGACACCATCACCGTGCCCACGCCCTCGAACGGGCCGTTCACCATCATGCCACGGCCCATCGTGGCCGAGAGCGAGGCGGTGCAGGTCAACGGCATCCTCCAAGAGCGCGACGTGGACTACCAGATCAACTACACCACCGGCGAGCTGCGGTTCTTCCAGCTCCTGCCCGAGGGGACCAACATCCTGGTGCGTTTCTCGGTCATCGAGCAGGTCGACCTGGGCGCCGGCGACCGCAACATCTTCGGCGTGGACGGCTCCTTCTCCCTGGGCAAGATCGCGGCGGTGCAGTTCGAGTTCGCGCAGTCGGCGGGCGTGCCGTCGAGCCGCTCCAACCCGTTCTCCTTCGGCGGCTCGGGGAGCTTCGGCTACGGTTCGGGCGACACCTTCGGCGGCAACCCCTACGGCAGCGGCACCTACGGCGGCGGCGGCTACGGCGGTGGCTACGGCGGCGGTGGCTACGGCGGCGGCTTCGGGGGCAGTGGCGGCTTCGGTGGCGGGCTGAACACCGGCTACAGCAGCGGCTTCAACTCCGGCTTCGGCACCGGCAACAGCGGCGGCAACAGCGGCGGGTTCGGCAGCAACCTCGGCGGCTTCAGCGGCGGGTCCGGCACGTTCAACCGCGCCGCGGGCGGGCGCGCGGTGTGGGGCGGCTACGACCCCATCGTCCAGCCCACCCGGCAGTCCGGCTCACAGCAGCCCAGCGGCAGCGGCGGGCAGGCCTACAAGGTCTCCTTCGCCTCCGGCTTCGGCGGGTTCCAGTTCAGCGCCCGCTACAAGTCGGTGTCCGACAACTTCAGCCGCATCGACAGCACCGGCTTCTTCCAGAACGAGCGCGGTTACGGCTTCCAGGCGCAGTACAGCTCGGGCCCGCGCTTCGCGGTCGCCCACCAGTTCGACAGCTACACCCGGCCCTACTACACCACGCTCAACGACGAGCTCGTGGTCAGCCGGGTCAGCTCGGTCTCCAATGTCTCCACCCTCACCTGGCGGATGCTCCGGAACACGAGCATCACGCTGCTGCGCAACGACCAAAGCAACGGCGGCGGCGGGTCCAACAACAAGCTCTCGCGCTCGGGCGTGCAGTTCAGCCACCGCTTCGGGGCCGGGCTGTCGTTCAACGCCGGCTTCGACCACGCCAGCAGCTCATCCGGCGGCGTGGTCACCGGCACCTCGCAGCGCGTCAACAACAACAGCAGCACCAACTCGGGCCGCTTCGGGCTGTCCTGGTCCACCAAGAGCGGCCGGCTCGGCGCCCGCGTCGACTACAACTTCAGCGGCACCAGCTCCGCCCTCGCCACCAACAGCGCCAAGGGCACCGTCTTCTCCTTCAACTACCAGCCCTGGCGGTGGATGAACCTCCAGGTCAGCCACCAGCTCTCCGACAGCCACAACGAGACGCGCTCGCTGCGCCAGGCCGGGACCGGCGTGTTCGATGACAACGGCGACGCCACCACCGTCACCGACCCGCTCACCGGAGGCAACCTGACCTCCACCACGCAGGACAGCAAGACCCAGAACACCAGCCTCAGCGCCTCCATCACGCCCAACAGCAAGCTCAACCTGACCGGCACCTGGTCGCACGGCGTGTCCGACAACGGCCGCCTGGCCGGGAGCAGCAGCAACAGCTTCATGTTCAACGCCCACTACCAGCTCAGCGAGGCGCTCGGCCTCGGCGCCGGCTACAACATGCAGCTCCTCAACTACACCTCCACGGGCGACCACACCACCACCGGCATCTTCAACGCCAACCTCGACTGGCGCGTCTCCAACCACCTCGACCTGCGCTTCGACTTCCAGAACATGGGCACACGCAACCGGTTCAGCTCGGAGACCGCCTCCTCCACCACGGGCCTCAGTCCCAGCACCGCGTTCCGGTCGTGGGCGTTCGACGCGCGCTGGCGGCTCCCCGGCCGCTCCGGCCACACCCTCTTCACCACCTTCCGCGGCGACAGCAGTCACGGCGGCGGCTCCGCCGACTTCGGCCGGACGCAGTTCTCCACCGGTCTCGACTTCCGCCTCACCGACATCATCGGCGCCAGGCTCAGCTACGACTTCACCTCCTACAAGAACACCGCCGGCACCATCGACAACAGCTACTCCGCCAACCTGTTCAACCTCGGCATCGGTGCTCGGTTTTGATCCGGCGCGGCGCTGATTGCTGAGCTTCAACACAGAGCGCACAGAGACACAGAGGCGGGATACCGTCGCGGTTCCGGGCCCTCTGTGCCTCTCGTGACCTCTCGTGTTGGGTTCAAGATGCAGCACCGGGCCGCATCGCGCCATCTCACTTCACGGCGCCCATCGTCATCCCCTTGGTCAACTGCGCCTGGAACACGAGGAAGACCAGCAGCACCGGCAGCGCGGCCACGAACAGCCCGGCGGAGAGCAGCGGGATGTTCGTGGTGTACTGCCCGCGCAGGTTGGCCACGCCCACCATCAGCGTCCGCACCCGGTCGTCCTGGAGGATCAGCAGGGCGAAGAGCAGCTCGTTCCACATCCACAGCGCGTTGAAGATCCCCAGCGTGAGCAGCGCCGGCCGGCCGATGGGCAGGATCACGCGGCGCAGGATCTGCAGGTGGGAGGCGCCGTCCACCTGTGCCGCCTCGACCAGCTCGCCGGGGATCGAGCGGAAGTAGCTGGTCAGGAGATAGGTGCCGAACGGCGTGGCGAACGTGGCGTAAACGAGCACCAAGCCGAAGTGGTGGTTGAGCAGCCCGAGGCGGATCAGCATGGCGTAGAGCGGGATGATGATCACCTGCGGGGCGATCATCATGCTCCCCAGGATGACCAGGAACATCGCCCGCCGGCCGCGGAAGCGCAGGTGCGACAGGGCGTAGGCGGCCAGGCTGCAAACGACCCAGCTCAAGACCACGCCGCCGGCCACCACGAGCACCGAGTTGCCCACGTAGTGCCCGAACTTGCCGGCGGTCCAGACGGTGCTGAAGTTGTCGAAGGTCGGCTGATGGGGCAGCCCGTAGCGGTTGAACAGGTACTCACGCCGGCCCTTAAGGGCGGTGGAGAGCATGAAGAGCAGGGGGTAGATGGTGGTCACGCTGATCCCGGCCAGGGCCAGTACGATCCCGAGACGCTGAAGCCGGGGGCGCAGGCGGTCACTCATGGCTGCACCACCACGCGACGCACCGGTAGGGGCGACCTGCTGGTCGCCCGTCCGGGGAGGCAACAAGGAAAGTGGCGGCCAAGGTGGTCAGCGGCGGGCAGACGGGCGACCAGCAGGTCGCCCCTACCAGGCCCTCGCGGACCCCGTGCCGCAGTACACCCAACTCTACTCCTCCTCGCCCGTCATCAGCCGCACCTGCAGCAGCACCACGCCGAAGACCATGCAGAACAGCGCCGTCCCGAGCGCGCAGGCGTACCCCATCCGGTTCAGCTCGAAGGCCTGCAGGTAGAGCTGATACTCGACCAGCATGGTCCGGTACCCCGGCCCGCCGCCGGTCATCACGTAGACGAAGGCGAACAGGCTGGTGAACGACCAGACGACCAGGTTGACCGCCCAGAACTCGATCACGTGCCGCAGCGGCGGGACGACGATGTGGCGCAGGTACGTCCATCCGGTGGCGCCGTCGAGCCGCCCGGCTTCGAGGATCTCCGACGGCACGGCGGCCAGTCCGGCGAGGAAGACGATCACGCCCAGCCCGAAGATGCCCCACAGGATCACGAGCGTCAGGGTCGGCAGCGCGGTGTTGGGGTTGCCGAGCCAGTCGACGCGGAACCCGCGCGCGCCGAGGAGCTGCACGCCGCGGTTGACCGGCCCGTCGGAGCGCAGCAGGGCGGTGAAGAGGGTGCCCACGATCACGGGTGAGAGCACCGATGGGAGGAAGAAGGAGGCGCGGAAGAACCGCCAGCCGGGCACCTCCTGGTGGATCAGCAGCGCCAGCACGAGGGAGACGAGGAGCCAGACGGGGACGGCGGCGACGAGCAGCAGGTTGTTGCCCACGGCGGTGCGGAAGACGGGGTCATGGGCGAGCTGACCGAAGTTGGCGAGCCCGGCGGCGGTCGGTGCGGTGACGCCGTCCCAGTCTGTAAAGGCGTGCGCGACGGCGCTGAGGGCGGGGATCAGGCGAAAGACGACGAGGAGCAGGAGCGCCGGGGTGAGGAAGAGCCAGGCGGTGGGGGCGGGGAGGCGGAGGTGGCGGGGCGGGATCACCACGCCACGCGCCGCTTGCCACGAAGCCTCGCCGAAGCGCGGCGCAGGCAGACCACGCCGGCAACGAGCAGCGCCACGACCAACGGCAGGGCCAGCAGCGTCTCGCCGGTCATGCCTCGCTCATCGAAGTCGGCGTCAGTCTCGACGTGAAGCTCGGCCGACACGCCGTCGGGCAGCGGCACAGCGCGGTCCACGTGCAGGGCCAGCGTGTACCGGCGGTAGAGCGACGTGTGGAACGATCCAAGGTCCAGAGCGTAGTCCGTCGGCGATGTGGACAGGACCTGGGTGCCGGATCGCCCGAGCACGCGCGCGGCAATGCACTCAGTTCTGCCGCCCCCGCCCACCATCTCTGCAACGATCCGGTTGACCTCGCTCGTCGACTGGGCCGGCTGGAGGACGATCTCCGCCCGGCAGGAGTCGAGGCAGTTCCGAGGCTCGAACGTCAGCGTGTATTCACCCGGCCGTGCCAAGCTCACCGGGATGCCCCATTCGCCGCTGTACTCGATCTGCCGCCAAAGGACGTAAGGCACAAGCGCAAAGCACGCCAGACCCCACGCAACCTGCCTTCTCGCCCTCGGCATCACTTCCCCTTCGCCCGCGCCCGCTCGCCCTCGGCCACCTTCTCCACCGCCTCCATCGCGCCCTTGACATCCGTCTGCCCGCTCAGGATCCGCTGGCACTCCCGCTTCAGCGCCTCACTCACCGCCGTCGGCATCGCCTCCGTGAGCTGGTGCCCCGCCCGGCCCGCCGTCATCCAGCCGGCGATCTCCTTCGCGTTCGGATCGGTCATCAGCTTCGCATCGTAATGCTGGTTCGCCGGGAACGAGCCCACGTCTTTGAGGAACGAATCCGCATGCTGATCGCTTCCCACGAAGGCGATGTAGTCAAACGCCTCCCGGGGATGCTGCGACCACTTCGTCACCGCATACGCGAACGCCCCGCCCGTGGGGAAGCGGTCCGCGCCCTGGCCCGGCTTGAACACCGGGCACGTCATCCCGCCCAGGTTCTCCGGCCCGATGATCTCGCCCAGCTCCTTCCAGTGCGCCACGTCGCTGATCAGGCCGAGGAAGAACGCTGCGTCGCCGCGCATGAAGACCTCGCCGGCGTCGGGGAAGAGCGGCGTGCTCATCGCCCCGTCCTGGAAGCAGCCCTTGTCGTTCAGCTCCTTCAGCTTCTCGAAGATCGGCGCCACGCGCGGGTCGGTCCACTTCAGCGTGCCCGCGGTGAGCGCCTTGGCGTCGGCGTCGGAGAGGCATTGCAGCCAGGCGGAGTTGATCCACCACTCCCCCCAGAAGCCTTCCTTCTCGCCCACGGCGATGCCCGACTTGCCGAGCTTCTTGACCTTGGCGATGGCGGCGAGGAACGCGTCCCACGTCTGCGGCGGCTTGCTCGCGTCCACGCCGGCCTGCTTGAGGAGCGCCTTGTTGTAGTACCAGACGATCCCTTGCACGGCAATGGGCACCGCCAGCGGCACGCCCTTCGGATCGTAGCCCTTGCAGGTCAGGTCCCAGCCGACGCGCGCGGCGCGGAAGTCGTCCGTGACGTAGGGCGTGAGCGCGATCAGGCTGGGCTCCTGGTCGAGGATGCGGCTGCCCTGGTGGAGCATGACCACGTCGGGACAGGTGGCCTTGTCGGCGGCCGAGAACGTGGCCTTGAGGATCTCGTAGTACTCGGTGTGCGACTGGCCGACGTGGTTGAGCTTGATGCCGGGGTGGGCGGCCTGGAACTCCTGGTCGATGCCGGCGAGCCACTTGCCGATGGGCTTGGACGGATCCGTGGCGTGCCAGTCCCAGATGGTGAGGGTGACGGGCGCGGTGGACGGGGCGGGGGTGGGAGTGGTGGCCGGAGGCGGCGCCGGGGGCTTGCTGCAGGCGGCGAGGAGGGTGAGGAGGAAGGCGGTAGCGAGGGTACGAGGCGCCATCGGGTGACTCCACTGGCGCCGAGTTCGCGATCCGTGTCCGGCCCCCTCTCCCCCCGGGAGAGGGTTGGGGTGAGGGCCCGCAGGCAGGCGGTGGCCTGGCATCATCGAGGCCGTCGGCGGCGGTCGGAAATGGGGTCAGGCACCTCCGGTGGACCTGCGGAGCCAGACCCCATTTCCTGGCGTTACTGGCGCGTTCGAGGTGGTTACGCCAGACCATGCCGCGCTGCTGGTTCTCCACCGTGTGCCAGTAGTGGTGGTCTTCGAGCTCCACGCAGACCAGCCCGGTGTAGCCCACCTCTTTGAGCCGATAGCCGATGGTCTTCCAGTTGGCGGTGCCCTCACCGGGGATGGTGTAGCGCCAGTGCCGCTCGCCGCAAACGTAGTGGCCGCCGAAGCTGGGCCCGATGTTCCCCGTGAGATAGAGGTTGTCGGCGATCAGCTCGGTGTCCTTGCCGTGGACATGCTTCACCCGCGAGCCGAACTCGTGGAGGAAGCGCATGGGGTCGATGCCCAGGCGGATCAGGTGCGACGGGTCGTAGCAGAGCCCCAGGTTGGGCGAGTCGATGGCGCCGAAGATGGCCCGCAGGGTCTCCGGCGTGCAGCCGAGGGACGGCAGCCACGGGCCGGGTCCGGGCCAGGCCTCGATGGCGAACTGCATCCCCAGCCCTGCCATGAACTCGATCACCGGCGGGAACGACTCCCTGAAGATCTCGAAGCTCTGCTGCCGCGACTGCTGCGGGTTCTTGGGCAGGAGGACGGCGAAAGCCACGGTGCAGCCCAGGTCGGCCTGCGCCTGGAGGGCCGCCTTCTGCTCCGGCAGCGCGGCGGCGCGCTCAGCGGCGTCGGGACTGAGCAGGGCGCCCCAGTTGGGGAAGTCGAAGGTGCCACAGCGCAGCCTGTTGGCGTCGAAGAGGCTCTTCAGCTCGGGGGTGAGGGCGGGCACGTCGATGGCGGCGAAACCCACCGAGGCGGCCCACTCGGCGAACGCCGGCATGCCCATCTGTCCCGCCGCGGGTGGCTGGCGGATGCCTATGTCCATGGTACAACACTCCTTCTCCCGCGCTGGTTGGCGGCCCGACCGGGGATTCCTGTCGCGGATGCGGAGGCTCACCGCAGAGACGCAGAGATTCACAGAGACCCAATCCTGTTCCGGCCAGACCCTTTGAGGCACCCCTCCGGCTCTGTGACTCTCTGCGTCTCGGCGGTGAGACTCCGCCAGACCAAGGACTTCGCCGCCCGGGAGCGAACCTCACGCGGTCGGAGAGAGCCATGCTGTTGCCCCTCCTCGTCGCCGCCCTCGGTCTGGCCGCGCCGGCGCAGCGCGTCACCCTGGCCGGACCGAAGCTCGACGTCACCCTCGGCGCCGACGGCTCCTGGTCCATCCGGCAGAAGGCCACCGGCCGCGTCTGGCGCGCCGTGGCGCCCGCCGAGCCGCCGCTCCTGGTCATCCCCCGCCGCGACGAGGGCGAGCGGGCCAGCTTCCCCCTCCAGCTCACCAGCCGGATGAGCACCTCCCACGCCGCCCGCATCATGGTCTCCTCCCACGCCACCCGCATCAACAACGACGCCGATTGCTCGGCGAAGGTCGGACTGACCTGGGACGACGACGCGCTGTACGTGGACATGGTGGTCCGCGACGACTACCTCAGCGTGCCCGACGCGCCGGTGCTGCAGTGGTGGGAGGACGACTCCGCCGAGGTCTGGATCAACGGCACGCAGCTCGGCTTCAGCCTCTCGCCGGCCGGCTCTCTGGCCAGCCTCGTGCGCGAGGCGGTGCCCGCGGTGGACGTGACCGCGATGTGCCTCAACGGCGACGAGTTGGAGGCCGGGATGTGCGTGGCGCGCACCACGCCGGGCGTCTGCTGCGGCCTCGGCGCGCCGCTGCCGGTGCAGCGCGGGCTGCCCGGGCCCTACCGCCTCACGGCTCGGATCCCCTGGGCCGCGGTGGCCGGGTCGCCTCGACCCGCGCTCGGCGCGCAGCTCCGCTTCGCCCTGGGGGTCAACGACGCTGACCAGTCGGGCAAGCGCGAGGGACAGCTCTACTACCCCACCACCTGGGTCCACAGCCAGCCCGGCACGTTCACCCTGGCCACCCTCGGCGACGCCAAGGGGCAGGTCCCAGGCGGGCTCCGCCGGCCGGCGCCGCGCATCACCTCGCTCCGCCGCGTGCCTGGCGGGCTCGCCTTCCAGCGCACGCTCGCGGGCGCGCCCGGAACGACCCCGGTGCAGACCGACGTGACCGTGAGCACTCAGAAGGACGCCGACGCCGTGGTGATCAGCGTGGACATGCCCGACCACGACGCGCCATTCACCGAGCTGGCCTATCCCGCGCCGCTGACCAGCGACCTGAAGCAGGGCGCCATCTGCATCACTCCCTACGGCGAGGGCCTGCTCCTGCCGCAGGACAACAAGCGCATGGCCGGCGGCAGCCACGCCGGGTGGGGCAACGATCTGCCCTTCGTCGGGCTGGTGGACATGGCTCGCGGCGACGGCTACCTGATCATGCCCGAGACGCCCTACGACGGGTTGATCCGGCTGGTGCAGGTCGACGGCAAACTCGTGCCGCAGGCGGCCTGGGCGCCCCGCAAGGGGACCTTCGGCGAGGCCCGGCGGCTGCGCCTCGAGTTCGTCGATTCCGGCGGTTACGTGGCGCTGGCCAAGCGCTACCGGGACTACGCCCGCCGCAACGGGCTGCTGGTGACCCTCCGCGAGAAGATGAAGAGCCGGCCTGAGATCGCCCGGCTCGGCGGCGCGCCGGACGTGTGGGGCAGCGGACTCGAGTGGGCCAGGGACGCCGCCGCGCGCGGGATGGAGCACTGCCTGCTCAACTACACCTCGAGCAAGGCCAACATGCAGCAGGCGGTGGACCTGGGCTTCCTCACCAGCCGCTACGACAACTACGTGGACCTGCTCGAGGAGAACGACCTGGCCAAGCGCGACAGCAACCACGGGCCGCTCAGCGAGGTCACCATCCGCGCCGACGGCAAGCAGCAGCTCGGCTGGCTCACGTGGGACAAGAAGACGCAGTACTACCAGCGCTGCTCCACCCTCATGCCGGAAGCGGCCAAGCGCGTGATGCCGCCCGACCTGGAGCAGCACGCCTACCTCGGCCGGTTCCTCGATGTCACCACGGCGATGGGGCTGGACGAGTGCTACGGCCCGGACCACCCGCATTCGCACGAAGAGTGCATGACGCAGCGGACGGCGCTGTTTGGCTACACCAACAGCCTCGGCCTGGTGACCGGCGGCGAGCACGGCGCGTGGTGGGCGGTGCCGACGATGGACTACTTCGAGGGCATGATGTCGGGCAACCCCGACTTCTCCTGGCCCGCCGGGCACCTGCTGCTCCCGGAGAAGGGCAAGGAGGGCATCAGCGACAACTACCGCACCTACGGCATCGGGCCGGCCTTCCGCATCCCCCTGTGGGAGCTGGTGTTCCACGACTGCGCCGTGGACTATTGGTACTGGGGCGACTCCACCGATTTTCTCGACAGTCTCGACCCGGGCATCACCAACCGCAAGGACGCGCTCAACGTGCTCTACGGCACGCCGCCGATGTACTGGCCGGGCGCAGGCCACGGGTTCAAGTGGGACACGGCCGCCGGACGCGAGCGGCTGATGCAGAGCTATCGCCACACCTGCCGCTGGCACGATCAGGTGATGCTCGAGGAGATGCTGAGCCACGAAGCCCTCACGCCCGACCGCACGGTGCAGCGGACCACCTTCAGCGGCGGCTACGAGGCGATCGCCAACCTGGCCACGGACAGCCGCACCGTCAGGGTGAAGGGCGTGGAGCTGACGCTGCCGGCGGACGGGTTCGTGGCGACCGGACCCGGCTTTCGGGAGGAGATGAAGGTGCAGGACGGGCGGACCGTGACGCTGATCCGCTCGCCGAAGTACGCGTTTGTGGACGGCGGCGGGAAGATGGCCAGCGTGCCGGGACTGGCCAGCGCGGGCAAGTGCACCGTGATGGTGGTGTCCAACGAGAAGCTCCGCGTGATGGCCGGGAGCGACGAGGCAACCCTGAACCCGGCGGCTCTGGTGCCGGGGTGGGACGCCAAGGGGATGCGCGCGTTCCGGCTGGCGGCGGATCGGTCGCGGGAGGAGGCGGTCGGCCTGGTGGTGCGCGACGGCAAGGTGACGGTGCCCGCCACCGACCGGGTGCTCGAGTTGGCCACCGGCGCTGAGACGCAGGCGGCGGACCTGGTCGTCAGCGACGTAGCACTGGCGCCCGAAATGCCGCGCCAGGGCCAGACGTTCCGGTTGACGGTGAGCGTGAGGAACGACGGGCACACCGCGGTGCGCGGCGGGAAGCTCGAGCTGCTGATGGACGGCGTCCACTGGTCGACCGAGGCGCTGAGCATGCCGGCGCAGTGGCAGCAGTGGGTGGCAGTCGAGCTATCCACCGTCATGTTCGATGGTCCGCGGGTCTTCACGGCCAAGGTGAGCGCGGCGCCGGGTCAGGCCGAGCAGCTCTTGAGCAATAACCGCGTGGAGCGCCGCTTCGTGGTGCAGATGGACCGCTCACGCTGGCCGGAGAAGCCGCTGGCGACCGCCTCCGTGGTCGGTCGCGGCGCGGCGCAGAGCGGGCCGGTGGTCAGCGTGGACTTCACGCTGCCGGCCGGGGTGCACCCCGACACGCTGCGGGTGGTGCGTGCCGGCACCGGCGAGCCGGTGCCGGCACAGTGGGAGCAGCGCCGCACCGGAGCCCCTGAGGGCACGTTGGTGTTCGAGTCAGCGGGCACGCTGCAGCCCGGCGAGGGGCAGCAGTACCATGTGCTCGGGATGACTTCCGCCGGGGTCAGACCGCCGGCCGGCGGCTTCTGGCGGGCGGACGGGAAGCGCATCGTCACGCCGCTCTACGACGTGAGCGTGGCCGACGGCGTGCTCCGTGACCTGCACCTCCACGCGGCCAAAGAGCCAGGCCGCGCGGTGTGGAACAACGTGATCTACAGCAGCGGTCA
>JACPDV010000183.1 GCA_016183835.1 Armatimonadota bacterium | reverse complement strand
CTGGAACTACGCCCAGGCGCTCTGCCACCTCTTCCCCGACCTGGAGCGCAGCCTCCGCGAGACCGAGTTCCAGGTCAGCCAGAGCGACGCCGGGCACCAGAGCTTCCGCTCCAGCCTGCCCATCCGGGTCTGCGACCACGGCTTCCACGCCGCCGCCGACGGGCAGCTCGGCGGGATCGTCAAGGTCTACCGCGAGTGGCGCATCTCCGGCGACACCGGCTGGCTGGAGACGCTCTGGCCGCAGGTGCGGGAGAGCCTCGACTACTGCATCGCCACCTGGGACCCCGACCACACCGGCACGCTCCTCGAGCCGCATCACAACACCTACGACATCGAGTTCTGGGGCGCGGACGGGATGTGCACCAGCTTCTACCTCGCCGCATTGCAGGCGGCCATCACCATGGGCAGCGCGCTGGGCGACGGCGTGGAGCGGTACCAGACGCTCCTCCAACGCGGCCGAGCGGCGATGAGCGACAGCCTGTGGAACGGCGAGTTCTTCATTCAGCGGATCCAGTGGTCCGGTCTGCATGCCGACGACCCGATGCAGGTGCAGAGCTACCACGCCGGCTACTCGCCCGAAGCGCTCGCCCTGCTTCAGAGCGAGGGTCCGAAGTACCAGTACGGCCGCGGCTGCCTCTCCGACGGCGTGCTGGGCGAGTGGCTGGGGCGCGTGAGCGGCCTGCCGCCAGTGCTCGACGAGGAGCAATGCGCCTCGCACCTCGCGGCACCGCCACAACTTCCGCGCCTCGCTGGCCGACCACGCCAACCCGCAGCGACCCACCTTCGCCTTCGGGCAGGAGGGCGGCCTGCTGCTCTGCTCCTGGCCGCACGGCGGCAAGCTCTCGCTTCCGTTCCCCTACAGCGACGAGGTGTGGACGGGGATCGAGTACCAGGCCGCGGCGCACATGATCCTCTGCGGGCTGGTGGACGAGGGCCTGGCGGTGGTCCGCGCGGTGCGGCAGCGCTACGACGGGCGCTTCCGCAACCCCTTCAACGAGGTGGAGTGCGGGCACTGGTATGCGCGGGCGATGTCGTCGTACGCTCTGCTCCAGGCGCTCGGCGGGGCGCGGTACGACGCGGTGGACCGGGTGCTGCACCTCACGCCGGCGCTGGGCGGGGACTACCGTGCATTCCTCTGCACCGCCACGGGCTACGGCACGGTCGGCGTGAAGGACGGGAAGCCGTTCGTCGAGGTGGCGTGCGGCGAGATCCCCGTGTCCCAGGTGCGCTACGTGCCGGCCGTGGGAGCGCCACTGCTCCGGGAGTAGGGGAATGGATCGCCGGCCGGGATCAAGGGCGACCCTTCGGGCTACAGCCCAGCGCCATACTGACTTCGCGGAGGCCCGCTGATGCTGTTCGACCCCTCCTGGCGCGAGGTTGGCGCGGGCGCCATCTCGCTCTGGCTATGCGCCGGTGGTCTGCTGACCACCGCGATGGCCGCCGGCGCCGGTGGCCCGGAGTTCGAAGACCTGGGCGTCATGGTGCCCGAGGCCGGCGAGCCGCGAACCCTGGCGGGTCCCGGCCGGACCGGGCAAGTCGATACCCTCTATATGCTCTTTGGCAACGCCCTCGGCGATTGGTTCATGGTAGCCCTCGACACCACGACCGGCAAGAGCATCCAGTACAACTCCTCCGGCGGCGAAGCCCTGGTGACCGCCTGCTGTGTCGGTCCGGACGACCGGGTGTACGCTGGTACGGTTGGCGGCCGGCTCTTCCGCTTCGACCCCAAACGCCCGACCGAGGGCATCGTCGACCTGGGACACGTGTGCGCGGGCGAGGGCTACCTGTTCGCTTTGACCAGCGGTCCCGACGGGCGGCTCTACATGGGCAGCTACCCGGGCGGCAAGCTGCTTGGCTATGATCCGGCGCGGGAGCAGTTCCTCGACTTCGGCCGGGCCGCCGATGATGAGATGTACACGCAGTTCGTCGCGCCGCTGTCGGCCGAGTATGCCTATGTCGAGGCCGGTGTGGTCCGGCATCGGGTGGTGCGGATGAACCTCCGCACCGGGGCGCGGGAAGAGGTCCGGCTGCCGGAGGGCTTCACCGACTACAAGGGCTACTGCAACATCTACCTGGCCGCTGACGGGCGCGTGAACTCCTACCTGGCGGAGGCGAAGACCTACTCGGTGATCGAGGGCACCCAGATGAGGGCGGTGACGGACGACAAGGTGAACACCACGCCCTATGGACGTCGAACGTTTCCCGACGTCACCTTGACCTATGACTGGGCGGTTCGTACCGTACACCACACGAGCCCGGACGGGACGCCGGGCACGTGGAAGTTCGACTACACCGGCGCCGCTTCGTCTCTGTTCATCGTCGCCGCCGGTCCGGCAGGATGCCTGTACGGCTCCTCGTACCTGCCCCTGCGCCTCTTCCGCGTCGACCTGGCGACCCGAGAACATGAGGATCTTGGCAATCCCTTTCCGGTGGCCGGCGGTGAGGCTTATTCGATCACCACCTACAGCCCCACCCAGGTCTACGCGGTGGCCTATGGCGATGACGACATCATTCTCTACAACCCGTCGCAGCCGTGGCGAACGCAGGACGGCAAGGCCGCGCGGGAGGGCACCAACCCTCTGTCGTTGGGCGTTCTGGGCGAAGAGCAGAACCGGTGCTATGACTCTCTGGTGGGGCCCGACCGGATGCTGTACCTGGCTACCACGGCCACCTATGGCAAGCTCGGCGGGTCTCTGACGCGGCTGGACCCGCGCTCGAATACCTGGCAGGTGTTCCGCAATGTTGTCCCGGACCAGGCGTTGGGTGCCCTGTCGACGGTACCCGGCGACGCACGCCTGATCGCCGGCGGAAGCGTGGCTCTGGGCTCCGGTCGCCAACCCGGCAGCCTGGGAGAGCCCAAATTGTTCCTGTGGGACACGCGGGAACAGAGAGTTGTGTATCAAGCCGCGCCGCCGGTACCGGGCATGTGGTACATCCTGCAGCTCGAGGCCACGGAGGAAGGGCTCCTGATCGGGACCTGCGGACGGGACTATGACAAGCTGCACCTCTTCGTCTTCGACCCCAAGTCCCGCAAGTTCATCCACCACCACGACATCACCGGCCTCACCGGCGGCTACGGCTACATCGCCGAGGCGACGGGCTTCACCCAGCCGTACCATGGGCGCATGTACTTCACGGCGAACGGGAGGATCCTCGCCGTAGACACCCGGACCTTCGCAGTGAGCGTCGTGGCCGAGTACAAGGGCGCGTTGCGCGGCGGGGTTCTGGCAGCCGACCCGGCCCACGGCAACCGGATGACCTACTTCTTCCTCACCGGCACGGACCTGATCGCCATGCCACTGCCACCTGAGGGAGGACACAAGTGAGTACGGTGGTTGACCTCGGCGCCGGCCTCGTCGGCCATTGGCCCTTGACCCGTGACACGCTCGATCACTCCTCCTCCGGCCTCCCTACTCGGGCGCTGGACGTGGCGCTCGGGGTCACTGGCCCTGGCGGCCAGCGGGCGACGGCCGCGGCCTTCAACGGCGACACGTCGCATCTCGAGGTGGCGGACCACCCGGCCCTCCACTTCGGCCGCGAGGACGTGAGCCTCTGCACGTGGGTTCACACGGACGAGCCGGGGTGCGACAGCGTCGGGAGCATCCTCAGCAAGTTCGACCTGGATCGCCGCCAGGGAGTGCAACTCTACGCTCTGACCAATGACGGCGTCACGTCCACCGCGACGGCCAACTCCCGCCAACTGAGCTTCGGCGTGGACGATGGGTCCGAGCCGGCATGGACCGACTGCGGCCGCCCCGGCAACGCGACGTTGGTGGCGGCGCTGGGGGTGGTCGACGGCGCTCTGTATGCCGGCTCCCTCGAGATCTCCGCGAAGGCGTCCGGCCGTCTCTGGCGCTACGCCGGTGGGCAGGCATGGGTGGACCTCGGCAATCCCGCGGGCTCCAACGTGGTCAACTCGGTGACGGAGTTCGAGGGCGCGCTCTACTGCGCCGTGGGTCGGTACGTCTGTGATGGGTCGGTCCTGGGGCCGACGCTGAACCAGATCCCGGGCGGCCGCGTCTTCCGGGTCCAGCCTGACGGTG
>JACPDV010000182.1:4614-9860 GCA_016183835.1 Armatimonadota bacterium | reverse complement strand
AGACGGGACCTCCCCCTGCCCCCTCCTTGGCAAGGAGGGGGTGCGCGCTTCGTGGTGTCGAGTGCGTCACTGCTGCCCGCATATGAACCCGCGCGCCAGCCGTCACCGCGGACGGCCGGGCTCTGGAGACTTAGAGTTCCCCAAACCGTGTTCGGCTCTTCACGGCCGGGCAAAAGGGGGTCCCACGGTTGCGTCTGGCGCCGGAGGCCGGTAGGCACCCGTAGGGGCGGGGCTTGCCCCGCCCGGCCCGTGCCTGGTGAACGCCTCAATCGTGCTTGGCGCGGCTGACCCCGGAGGGTGGGGCAAGCCCCACCCCTACCGCCACGCAAGCGGCGGACACGGCCGCTGTCGCCAGCGCGCTACCCCAACCGCCTCACCGCCCGCAACAAGTACGCCTGCGCCGTCTTCTCGCGCCGCTGCGTCTGCATCAGCAGCTCCGCAGCCTCGCGCCGCGCCGCGGGCGCGATGAACCGCTCCCACGACGCCTCTCCTTGCTCGTCGTCGAACGCCAGGGAGAGCGTCTCGAACAGCTCCGCCGCCCCTTCGTACTCCCGCCCGGCCAGCGCCATCAGCCGCACCGCCGCGTCTTCGTCCACCAGCTCCGCCTGGTGCGCCAGGAAGGCCACCGCGGAGCGCCGCGCCGCCGCCAGCCGCCAGGCCATGAAGCTGTTGTCCCAGGCCCGGCGCGCCGCCTCCATGGGCGGCAGGTCGGCGTTCTCGGCGTCGTCGCGGAGCGCCGCCACCCAGGCGTCGAACGCCGCGTTGCCGCGCTGGAAGCTCGGCGAGGCGGGTGCGTGGCCCATCCGCACCGCGCGCTGGAGCGCGGGCTTGACCAGCCGCGCCGGGTCGGGCGCCTGGCCGATGTCCTCGATCCAGGCCAGTGGCGTGGCCACCCACAGCTCGCGCTGCGGCGGGCCCGGATGGTAGCCCCACCAGCGCGTCGCCTCGACCCGCGAGTACTCCTCGACCGGGTCCTCCTGCGTGCGGACGGCGAGGCGGACGGTGGGGTTCGGCGGGTCGTCGTAGTGCCGGCCGGCCTGCCAGGTGAGCGAGCCGACCTGGACCACGATGCCCCACTCCGCGCGGCCGCGGAGGCCCGAGGTGAGCACCGGCCGGCCGAGCACGAGCTGTTTGCGCACGAGCTCGAGCGCCTTCGGGAAGGGCTGCCCGAACCGCCGGCTGAAGCGCACGCCAAGGCAGCCGGCGAGCGTCTCGAAGGGATCGTTGAGGTAGACCTGGAGCGCGCTGGGGCACCACCACAGGTCGCGCCGCCAGTCGATGCGGAAGGCGGCGCCGCTGAGGCCGAGGAGATCGTCGTAGTCCACCCGGCGGCCGTGGAACCTGAGCAGCGAGACGAGCGCGGCGTGGCAGCTCTCGGCGCGGCTGGGGTCCATCGCCGGGACGCCGTAGAGCGGCGCCAGACCCAGGTCGGTGGCGGGCGCGCCGGCCAGGATCAGCGGTCGCAGCAGCGCTTTGGTGCAGGCACGCATCGAGGCGGGTTCCTGTGCGGGAGTCTAGAGTCGGTGGGGCGGGATTCGTTTCCGGTGGCCCGGCTCGCGTTGCGCCGCACCGCGCCATCTTGCACAATCCGGATATGGCAACGTCCACCCGTCAGCCCGACTGGCTATCCTGGCCCTGGCCGAAACTCGTCGAGCAGGCCCGCGTGCCCACCCGCGTCGTCGCCGACGTGCCCACCCTCTACCGCCAGCTCGCCGACGACATGCTCGCCGAGCTGACCGCCAACAACGCGGCCGGACGGCCCACCCGCTGGATCCTCCCGGTCGGCCCCATCGGGCAGTACCCGCGCTTCGTCGAGGAGGTCAACCGCCGCCGCCTCGACCTCTCCGGGCTGCACACCTTCCAGATGGACGAGTACCTCGATTGGACCTGCCGACCCATCCCGCTCGACGACCCGCTGTCGTTCACCGCCCACCTGACGGCGGCGTTGTTCGAGCGCCTCGACCGCGCGCTCCGCCCGCCGCCGGAGCAACACCACGTGCCCGACCCGCGCCGCCTGGACGCGGTCGCCGAAGCGGTCGAGGCGGTGGGCGGGATCGACACCTGCTACGGCGGGATCGGGATCCACGGGCATCTTGCCTTCAACGAGGCGCCCGCCACCCGCTACGCCGATATCTCGCCCGACGAGCTGAAGCAGGGCCCGACCCGCATTGTGGCGCTGCAGCCCGAGACGCTGGTGGTCAACGGCATCCAGGCCGCCGCCGGGAACTTCGAGGCCATCCCGCCCTTCGCGGTGACCCTCGGGATGCGCGAGATCCTGTCGGCCCGGCGGATCCGGCTGTACTGCAATCGCGGGCAGTGGCAGCGCACCATCTTCCGCCGCGCGGTGATGCAGGAGCCCACCGTCCGGTACCCCGTCACCTTCGTGCAGGGGCACCCGGACGCCCTGGTCACCGCGGACGAGGCCACCGCCGAGCCGCCCGCCTCGGGCGTGGTCTAGGAGACGAGCATGGCGCTCAGCGTGGATACCTGTTTCCCCGGGGGCGGCTGCGAAGGTGCCGTCGTCGACGGCGACCAGGTGAGCTTCGAGGCGCCCCACAAGGGCTGCCCGCAGCCGCTGTGGTTCGCCTTCCGCGTGCGCGGGGGCGACGGCCGCCCAGTGCACTTCCGGATGCGCAACGCCGGGGCGTGCCTGGGCGCCTCCACTCTCACCGAGGCGCAGCCCGTGTGGCGGATCGGCGAGGGCGAGTGGCGCCGGCTGCCCCGCAGCGCCTGCGCCTACGAGGCCGCCGGCGGGGAGTTGCGCTTCGCCGCCGAGGTGCCTGCCGAAGAGACCTGTTTCGCCCACTGCTACCCCTACCAGCTTGCCGACCTAGAGGCCTTCCTCGATCGCGCCAGCGACCACCCGCACGCCGTGGCCACCGTGCTGGGCCAGACCGACCACGGCCGGCCGGTCCACCTGCTGTGCGTCACCAATCCCGAGGCGCGCGGCCCGAAACGGCTGGTCTGGGTCACCGCCCGCCACCACGCCGGCGAGACGCCCGGCAGCTTCGTGCTGGAGGGCATCGCCGAGGCGCTCCTGGCCGACTCCCGGCCGGCGCGGGCCTGGCGCGACGAGTACGTCTACTGCTTCGCGCCGATGATGGATGCCGACGGCGTGGAGGAAGGCAGCTACGGCAAGAACCAGCCGCCCGTGGACTACAACCGCGACTGGACCAGCCGCCCCCACTGGCCTGCGGTGCAGCTCGTGCAGGAGGCCATCCGCCGGACCGCCGAGGAGCACGAATACCTGCTCTTCCTCGACCTTCACGCGCCCGAGCCAGGTGGCGCGTCGTACCTGGTGCCGCCCGGCGCGGCCGCCGCGGACGCGGAGCGCTGGGCGCAGGTCTGGCGGCTCGGCGGGCTCCTGGACGGCGCCGCTCCGGCCGCCTGCCCGCTGCGCACCGCCGACTGGCCGCGCGCGTCGCTCGACTGGGAGCAGCGCCTCTCCGACTGCACCTCCACAGCGGCCAACCAGCGCGAGCACGGGGTGACCGCCGCCACCGTGGAGACCTGCTACCACCGGTCCTCGAGCGGCAAGGTGGTCGGGCCGGCGGACTGGCGCGCGCTGGGGCGGGCCTTCCCGCGGGCCGTCGACGCCTGGGCCGGCGGCGCGGAGGCGCCGGTCAACGTGCCGTGCCCGGTGCCGGTGATGCCGAGCTGGGTGGTGCCCAACCTGCTGCACTCCGTGACCGCGGCCGAGGCGCACGGGGCGCTCCGGCTCGAGCCGCAGGCCGCGGCCAACCGGGCAACGGTGGAGATGCGCGAGGCGGCGGCCGTGCGCGGCGGCCGGGCGGTGCGCGAGGTGGTGCTGGACCATCACGGCCGCGACGCCCTGGCGGTGGAGCTGCGGGCCTATTTCGAGGACGCGCGCCGGCTCCGCGTGGGCCCGCCCGCGACCCTGAAGACCACACTCCGCTCGGGGCTGAACGAGGTGAAGGTGGAGCTCGACGCGCCGCCCGGCGCGACGGCGTTCCGGCTGGCGCTGGCGGTTCGCGACGTGGACGGCGCGCTGGTGATGCGGGAAAGCGAGGGATGAGACGATGGGCCTGGAGGGGAACGTCTGTGTGGTGACGGGCGGGAGCCGTGGGATCGGCCGGGTGGCGGCGCAGACCTGGGCGGGGGCCGGCGCCACGGTGGTGATCCTGGCGCGGCGGAAGGGTCCGTTGCAGGAGACGGCGGTGGCGCTCCGGGCCGCCGGCGGCAAGGTCCACGACGTGGTGGCGGATGTCAGCCTCGAGGCGGACTGCGACCGCCTGGCGGCCTTCCTGGGCGACCTCTGCGGGCGCGTGGACTTGCTGTTCAACAACGCCGGCGTGGTGCATCCGGTGAAGCCGCTGCACGAGCTGGAGCCAACTGAGTTCGACCGGGTCCTGTCGATCAACCTGCGCGGGGTGTTCCTGATGACCCGCGCGCTCTTGCCGCTCCTCATGGCGCGCCCGGGGTCGCAGGTGCTCAACGTAACCAGTGGGTTGAAGGCGGCGGCGGGCTACGGGGCGTACAGCGTGAGCAAGTCGGCCTTGGACGCCTTGACACGGGTGATGGCGGTGGAGCTGTCGCCGCGGGTGAAGGTGAACACGTTCAACCCGGGCTGGGTGCGGACGGACATGGCGCCCGACGCGCCGACCGCGGCCGACACGCTGGCGCCGCGTCTGCTGGCCATCGCCGAAGGGCGGGTGGAGGCGGGGGAAGGGGAGGAGCTGTAGGCGCCGGCGGCGGAGCCGTGTGGGGCGGGCGCCCTCGCCCGCCGCTTCTCCACCAGGCAGCTCCCAGAGCGGATCGCGGGCGAGGGCGCACGCGCCACAATGGGTTGGCGGAAGGCATTTGAACACAGCCCAGAGCGCACCCTACGTCCCGTCATCCACCGCCACGGCGGACTTCGATGGTCAACTGCCCCCCATGCGGCCGCGCCGTGACCAGGGCGTAGGTCATCGGCGTGGGGTCCTTCAGCTTCAGCAGGCCCATGCCGACGACCTTCTCGTCGTGGTAGCCCGCCGGCTCCAGGGCATCGACCGTCCCTTGTGTCACCTCCAGCACGGTGCCGTCCTCCCAGCGCAGGGCGTTGCCTTCGCGCGCGGGCGCGCCGTAGCACCACCAGGCCTGCGGGCGGTCCGTGTCGCGCGTGAGGGTGACTTGCCCGGGACGCCGCAGGCGCAGTGCCTGCCCCGTGAAGCCCGAGTCCGCGGCGCCGCGGCAGGTCAGGGTGGCCTGCGCCCCGTCGTCCTGCAGGCTCAGCTCGGCGACGGGTG